>NZ_JBHXEG010000071.1:0-50796 GCF_042724935.1 Kitasatospora sp. NPDC127060 | reverse complement strand
CCTCGGGGGGGGGGCCCGGCGCACCCTCGGGGCGCCCCCCCCCGCCTCTCCCGTCACCCGAGGCGGCGCAGGGCGGCGTCGGTGATCGCACCGATCAGCCCGGCCGCCTCCCTGTTCAGCATCTCCTCGTGGTCGCAGGGCACCCGGTGCACCGTGAGCGGCCCGCCGAGGTGCGGCTGCCAGCGCTCGGCCACCAGACCGTCCCCGGCGCCGTCCCCAGCGCCGTCCCCAGCGCCGTCCGCGACGAAGAGCAGCAACTCCCCGTCGAACCGCCCGGGGGTGAACTCCCGAGCGATGTCGGTGTGGTGACGCATCACGGTCATCAGCCGGGACAGCTCCGCCTCGTCCACACCCGCCCCGGCGGCGTGGTGGTCCAGGAAGGCGGACCGGATCTGCTGGTCGGTGGGGTTCGGGTCGCCCGGGTGCACCGGCTGGACGTCCAGCGCCGCCAGGAAGGCCACCGGCTCGCCGGCCGCCCGGAGTTGGACGGCCATCTCGTGGGCGACCAGCCCGCCGAAGGACCAGCCCAGCAGGTGGTACGGGCCGTGCGGCTGCACCCGCCGGATCCGGGCCAGGTACTCGGTGGCCAGCTCCCGCACCCCGACCGGCTTGCGCCACTGCCCGGCCGGCGCCGCGATGCCGTCGGACTGCAGGGCGTACACCGGCCGGTCCGGGTCCAGGTGCGCGGCCAGTTCGGCGTACGGCAGGCCGAAGCCGACGCCGCCGTGCACGCAGAACAGCGGCTCGGCGGTGCCGCCGGGCCGGATCGCCAGCAACGGCTCCAGCAGTGCCGACGGGAGCGGACCCCGCTCGGTGGGCCGGGCGGCCGCGGCCAGGGCCGCCACCGTCTTGTGGGTGAACACGTCGGCCAGCGAGAGGGTCAGCCCGGCCTTGGCCGCCCGGCCGACGATCTGCACCGAGCGCAGGCTGTCGCCGCCGAGCGCGAAGAAGTCCCCGTCGGCGTCGACCCGGTCCAGCCCGAGGACCTCCGCGAAGACCGCCGCGATCACCTCCTCGGCCGGGGTGCGCGGCGGGCGCACCCGGTCCGCGGCCCGTCCCGGCGCCACCGGCTCGGCCCCCGGCTCCGGCAGCGCCCGGACGTCCAGCTTGCCGTTGGCGGTCAGCGGCAGGGCTGGCAGCGTCACCAGGGCGGCCGGCACCATGTGCGCGGGCAGCGACTCGCCGAGGAAGGCCCGCAGCACCGGGACGTCGACGGCGGCCACTCCGGGCAGCGGCACCACGTACCCGACCAGCTGCCGGCCGCCGGTCGGCGTGCTGCGCACCCGTACCGCGGCCTGGACCACCACCGGGTGCCTGGTCAGCGCGGCCTCGATCTCGCCGGGCTCGATCCGGAAGCCGCGCAGCTTGATCTGGTGGTCCGCCCGGCCGACGTGCTCCAGGCTGCCGTCGGCCCGCCAGCGGACCAGGTCCCCGGTGCGGTACATCCGGGTGCCGGGCTCGCCGTACGGGTCGGCGACGAAGCGCTCGGCGGTGGTCACCGGGCGGCCCGGGTAGCCCCGGGCGAGCCCGGCCCCGGCGAGGTACAGCTCGCCGGTGACACCGACCGGCACCGGGGCCAGCGCCGCGTCCAGCACGTACGCCCGGTGGCCGCCCAGCGGACGGCCGATCGGCGGGCGGCCGGTGGGCAGCGGGCCGGTGCCCGGGAGCAGCCGGTCGCTCCAGGTGGCGCAGACCGAGGCCTCGGTCGGGCCGTAGGCGTTGCGCAGGTCGAGCCGCCCGGCGAGGCGGTCCACCAGGGCGGGCGGGCAGGCCTCGCCGCCGACGGCGAGCAGCAGCCCGTCCGGCAGCGGCGCGTCGTCCGGCAGCCCGGCCGCGACGGGGGGCGGCAGGATGGCGTGGTCGACCCGGTGCTCGGCCAGCAGCGCGGCCAACCGGTCCCCGGCGAACCGGCTCTCCTCGGTGGCGAACACCAGGGTGCCGCCGGTGCACAGCGAGGCGCCCAGCTCCCAGACGCTGGCGTCGAAGCTGAAGGACGCGAACTGCAGCACCCGCCGGCCCGGGCCCAGCAGCCCGTGCAGGGCGGCCACCAGGTTGACCGCTCCGGCGTGCGGCACGGCGACGCCCTTGGGCAGGCCGGTGGAGCCGGAGGTGTAGATGACGTACGCGGTGTCCTGCGGGGTGAGCGGCCGGGTGCGGTCGGCGTCGCCGGGGTCGGTGTCCGGCTGCCCGGCCAGTTCGGCGAGCGTACCGGGGGCGTCCAGCAGCAGCGGGACGGCGGCCGTCGGGGGCAGCTCCACCCCGTCGACGGCCAGTACCTGGACGGGCGCCGCGTCGCCGAGCAGGTGGGCGATCCGCTCGGCCGGGTAGCGCGGGTCCACCGGCAGGTAGGCGGCACCGGTCTTGAGCACCGCCAGCAGGGCGACCACCAGCTGCGGGGAGCGCGGCAGGGCCAGCGCCACGACGTCCCCGGGGCCGGCGCCGCGGGCCAGCAGCAGGTGGGCGAGCCGGTTGGCACGGGCGTTCAGCTCGCGGTGGTCCAGGCGTACGGTGCCGGGCCCGGCCGGGACGGCGTCGGGGGCGATCAGCGCCGGGCGGTCCGGGTGCTCGGCCGCGGCCCGCTCCAGCAGCGCGGGCAGGGTGGCGGCGCCGGACCACCCGGCGGCCGGCGGCGGGGCCGGCGGGCCGCTCCACTCGGTCAGCAGGACGCGCCGCTCCTCGGCGGTGAGCAGCTCCAGGGCGCTGAGCGGGGCGTCGGGGGTGCGGGCGGCGGAGTCCAGCAGGGTGGCCAGCGAGCGGGCCAGCCGGGTGGCGGTGGCGGCGGTGAAGAGGTCCTCGCGGTACTCCAGCAGGATCTCCAGCCCGGCCGGACCGCCGTCCGCCGCGGTGCGCTCGCGGACCTGGAAGGACAGGTCGAACTTGGCCGCGGTGGTGTCGACGGGCAGCACCTCGGCGGTCAGGCCCGGCATCGACGGCAGCGCCGCGTTCCCGGCGGCGGCGTTCCCCGAGGCGGCGTTCCCCGAGGCGGCGTTCCCGAAGGTGGCGTTCCCGAAGGTGGCGTTCTCGAAGGCCAGCACCACCTGGAAGAGCGGCTGGCGGCCGGTCGAGCGGACCGGGTTGAGCCCCTCGACCAGCTGCTCGAAGGGCAGCTCGGCGTGGGCGTAGGCGGTCAGGTCGGTCTCCCGGACGCGTCCGAGGAGTTCGCGGAAGGCCGGGTCGCCGGAGGTGTCGGTGCGCAGCACCAGGGTGTTCACGAAGAAGCCGACCAGCTCCCGGACGGCCTCCTCGGTGCGCCCGGCCACCGGGCTGCCGAGCGGGATGTCGGTACCGGCGCCGAGCCGGGTGAGCAGGGCGGCCAGCCCGGCCTGGACGGCCATGAACAGGCTGGCGCCGCCGTCCCGGGCGAGGGCGGCGAGCCGGGCGTGCGCCTCGGCGGGCAGTGCGCAGCGGACCTCCGCGCCGCGCTGCCCGGCCCGGGCCGGGCGCGGGAAGTCGGCGGGCAGCTCCAGCTCCTCCGGGATGCCGGCCAACACCTCGCGCCAGTGGGCGAGTTCGGCGGCGGCCAGGCTGTCCGGGTCGTCCTTGGCGCCGAGCAGGGCGCGCTGCCAGAGCGCGTGGTCGGCGTACTGCACCGGCAGCGGCAGCCAGTCGGGCGCCCGGCCCTCGGCCCGGCACCGGTAGGCGGTGGCGAGGTCGCGCACCAGCGGGCCGAGCGACCAGCCGTCGGCGGCGATGTGGTGCACCGTGAGCACCAGTGCGTGGTCAGTCGGTCCGAGGACGAACAGCCGTGCGCGCAAAGGGACTTGTGCGGACAGCACAAAGGGGTGGGCGGCCTCGGCGGCCAGCGTGCCGGGCAGTTCGGCCGCCCGCAGCTCCACTGACTCCAGTGCGCCGCCCGCGAGTTCGGCCTCGGCGACGGTGAGCACCAGCTGCGAGGGCAGGCCGTCCGCCTCGGCGAAGACGGTGCGCAGGCTCTCGTGCCGCTCCAGCACGTCCCGGACGGCGGCGGTCAGCGCGGCCCGGTCCAGCGGACCGGTCAGCCGGACGGCCAGCGGGATGTTGTAGGCCCCGGTCGGACCGTCCATCCGGTCCAGGAACCAGAGCCGCTCCTGGGCGTGCGACAGCGGCACGGTCGCGGGCCGCTCGACGGCGCGCAGCACCGGCCGGGCCCGCCCCCCGGCGGCCGTGGGCACCGGCGACCCGCCGGCCGGTCCTTCGCCGGCCCGCCCCCCGCCGGCCGGTCCTTCGCCGGCCGGTCCGCCGCCGGACAGCGTCCGGGCCAGCCCCTCGGCCGTCCGGGCGTCGAACAGCGCCCGCAGCGGGACGTCCCCGCCCAGCTCGGAGCGCAGCCGGTTGACCACCCGGGTCGCCGAGAGCGAGTGGCCGCCCAGCGCGAAGAAGTCGTCGTCCGCACCGACCCGCTCCAGCCCGAGGGCCTCGGCGAACACCGCGCAGAGCAGTTCCTCGCGCTCCCCCACCGGCGCCCGCCCGGTGCCCGCGCGCTCCTCCGCCGGGGCGGGCAGCGCCTTGCGGTCGACCTTGCCGTTGGGGGTCAGCGGCAGCTCGTCCAGCGGCACGTACACCGCCGGCCGCATCGACACGGGCAGCACCTCCGCCGCCCGCTCCCGCAGTCGGTCGAGGTCGAGGCCGGCCGGCACCACGTGGGCGACCAGCCGGACGTCCCCGGCCCGGTCCGCGCCGGCCGTGACGACGGCCTGCCGGACGCCGGGCTGCGCGGCCAGCACCGACTCGATCTCGCCCAGCTCGATCCGGTGGCCGCGGATCTTCACCTGGAAGTCGCTGCGCCCGGCGTACTCCAGCACCCGGCCGCCGGTGTCCCAGCGGGCGATGTCGCCGGTGCGGTACATCCGGCTGCCGGGCGGGCCGTACGGGTCGGCGGTGAAGCGCTCGGCGGTCAGGCCGGGCCGGCCCAGGTAGCCCCGGGCGAGGCCGGCGCCGGCCAGGTAGAGGTCCCCGTAGGTGCCGTCCGGGACCGGCCGCAGCGCGCCGTCCAGCACGTAGGCCCGGGTGTTGGCGATGGGGGCGCCGATCGGCGGCGGACCGGACCGCTCCCCGTCCAGGACGGCGGCCGTGGACCAGACGGTGGTCTCGGTCGGGCCGTAGACGTTGGTCACCGAGGCGCAGTGCGCGGTGAGGGTGCGGGCCAGCGGCTCGGGCAGCGCCTCGCCGCCGACCAGGGCGCGCAGCCCGGCCAGCCGAGGGGCGTGGTCGGCGGCGAGCGACTGCCACAGACTGGGGGTGGCCTGCAGCACGGTCGCGCCGAGACCGGTGACGGCCCCGGCCAGCGCGGCCGGGTCGCGGACGGTCTCCCGGTCGGCGAGCAGCAGTTCCGCGCCGGTGACCAGCGGGACGAACAGCTCCAGGTTGGCGATGTCGAAGCCGAAGGTGGTGACGGCGAGCAGCCGGTCGGCCGCGGTGACGGCGAAGCGCTCGGCCATGTCCCGGACCAGGTTGACCAGGGCGGCGTGCGGCACCACCACGCCCTTGGGGCGCCCGGTGGAGCCCGAGGTGTGGATGACGTACGCCGGGTGGTCGCCGGACGGCTCGCGCGGCGTGCCGGGCGCGGCCGCCGGCGGCAGGCCGTCCGGATCGTCCAGGACCCACGACTCACCGGCGAACGGGAGCAGTTCGCGCACCCGGCGGTGGGTGAGGGTGACCACCGGGGCGGCGTCCTCGATCATGAGCCGCAGCCGCTCCACCGGGTGGTCCGGGTCCAGCGGCAGGTAGGCGGCGCCGGACTTGAGGACGGCCAGCGCGGCCACCACGAGGTCCGTCGAGCGGTCGAGGGCGATCGCCACCACCCGCTCCGGGCCGGCCCCGGCGGCGACCAGTCGCTCGGCCAACTCGTCGGCACGACGGTGCAGTTCGCGGTAGCTCAGGCGCTGCCCGGCGCACCGCACGGCGGGCGCGTCCGGGGTACTGGCCGCCTGGGCGGCCAGCAGCGGGGCGAGCCAGGGGCCCGGCGGCGGGGTCGCGGTGGCGTTGCGGTCCTCCAGGATCCGGGCCCGTTCGGTCGCGTCCAGGACGTCGAGGCGGCCGCAGGGCCGGTCGGGCGCGACCACGGCGGCGGCCAGCAGCCGGGCGAAGCGCCGTCCGATCAGCTCCGCCTCGGCGGCGTCGACCATCGTGGGCAGGTGGTTCACCGCGAGGCCGAAGGGCGTGCCGGGGAAGACGGTGAGGGTGACCGGGAAGTCGGTGGCCGAACGGATGTCGACGCCGGTCACCCTGGAGTCGCCGGCGACCCCCAGACTGCCCATCGGGTAGTTCTGGAACATCAGCGCGGTGTCGAAGAGTTCGCCGCGCACGGGGGTGAGCTGCTGCACCTCGGCCAGGGTGAGGTGCTCGTGCGGCAGCAGCCCGGTCTGGGCCCGCTGGACGGCGGCGAACAGCTCGGCGGGGGTGCGCTCCGGGTCGACGTCCACCCGGACCGGCAGGGTGTTGGCGAACAGCCCGACCATCCGCTCGACGTCCGCGAGCCCGGCCGGGCGGCCGGAGCTGACCGCGCCGAACACCACGGTGGACTGGCCGGTCAGCCGGGACAGCAGCAGCGCCCAGCAGCCCTGCACCACCGCGTTGACGGTCAGACCGCGCGCCCGGGCGAAGGCGGTCAGCCGCTCCGCCACCGCCGGGTCGAGGTCCAGCGGGACGGAGCGCGGCAGCGCGTCCGCGCCCTCGCCCCGGCTGCGGCCGGCCGGCACCAGCCGGGTCGGCTCGGTCACCCCGGCCAGCGCCGCGCCCCACGCGGTCCGGGCCGCCGCGCGGTCCTGGGCGCCGAGCCAGGCGAGGTGGGACTGGTAGCGGGTCGGCGGCTCGGACGCCCCGGATCCGCCGGCCAGTTCGGCGAGTTCACCGAGCAGGGTGACCATCGACCAGCCGTCCAGCAGGATGTGGTGGACGGTCCACAGCAGCCGGCAGCGCCCGTCCCCGGCGCGGGCCAGGGTGAGCCGGTGCAGCGGCGGGCGGGCCAGGTCGAAGCGGCGCAGCCGGTCCTCCTCGGCCAGGCGCTCGAACCCGGCGTCGGCCTCCGCCCCGGCGCCCGGCACCGCGACCTCCCGCCAGGGCAGCGCGACCGCGGTCGGCACCACCTGCACCACCTCGCCGTTGCGACGGGGCCGGAAGCAGGCCTTGAGGTTGGGGTGCCGCTCCAGCAGCGCGCCCGCGGCGGTGCGCAGGGCGGCGGCCCCGGCTTCGGTCAGCTCCTCGAAGTCGAGCACCAGCTGAATGGTGTAGACGTCCGTCCCGGCGCGGTCGTACTCCGAGAGAAAGAGCAGTCCCTGTTGCAGCGGCGAGAGTGGAAGGACTTCACTGATGGCGGACGGCCGATTCAAACCGGGCTCCTCACGGAAGGCCCGCACAAGTGCGATGCAGGTGCGGTGCACGTACGGATTAACAAACGTTTTCCGATGGCGCTGACGGGCAACTGACCGGCAACTGACGGACGGCTGACGCACGACCGCCACCTGCGTGGTCGAACGCCGCACGGGGCCCGTCAGCAATCCGTCAGCCCTCCGTCAGCTCCTCGTCAGCGATCGGCGGGAGGCTTGCCGTCGAGGCTAATTCCTTACCGAAGGCCAGGAGTTCTCCGTGCCGGTCATTTCCGCGTCACACGAATTCGAGGTCAGTGACCTCTTCGTGAATCTTCAGCCGATCTTCGGGCACCGCCTCTTCCTGAAAGTGGAGGGATTCAACTTCGCCGGGTCCATCAAGCTGAAGGCGGCCCGGGAAATGGTCGCCCGGGCCGAGGAGTCCGGCGCGCTGCGGCCCGGTTCGACACTGGTGGAGTCCTCCTCCGGGAACATGGGCGTGGCACTGAGCGTGCTCGCCGCGGCGCGCGGCTACCGGTTCGTCTGCGTCACCGACTCCCGCTGCAACGAGGCCACCCGGCGGATCATGGAGTCCTACGGCACCGAGGTGCACGTGATCACCGAGCCGCACCCGGAGGAGGGCTTCCTCGGGGCGCGGATCCGGCACGTCCGGGCGCTGCTGGCCGAGGACGAGCGGCGGGTCTGGCTCAACCAGTACCTCAGTCCGGGCAACTGGATGGCCCACTACCGCACCACCGCGCCCGCCATCGCCCGCCAGTTCCCGGACCTCAGCGTGCTGTTCGTCGGCGCCGGCACCACCGGCACCCTGATGGGCTGCGCCCGGTACTTCCGGGAGCGGCGCCCCTCGGTGCGGGTCGTCCCGGTGGACAGCGTCGGCTCGGTCACCTTCGGCACCCCGCCGGCCCCCCGGCACATCCCGGGCCTGGGCACCAGCGTCCGCCCGCCGCTGCTGGACGACTCGCTGGTGGATCCCGCGATCCACGTCGAGGAGCGCGACACCGTGCGCACCTGCCGGGAACTGATGCGCGGGGGCTTCCTGTTCGGCGGCTCCACCGGCACCGCGGTGAGCGGGGCGGTGCGCTGGCTGGACGAGCACCACGGCGACGGCGTGGGCGGCGTGCGGACGCGGGTGACGGCCGTGACCATCGCGCCGGACCTCGGCGAGCGCTACCTGGACACCGTCTACCACGACGAATGGGTGGCCCGCTCGATCGGTCCGGAGGGCTTGCTGCCGGGCGTCGCCCGCGGCGGGATCGGCCTCGACGCCGGGTTGCACGCCGTGACGGGCTGAGCCGGGCGGACCGGGTCCGAAGGGTCACCACGGATCCGGTGGAGCGAGAGTTGCCAGAGACTTCGAAGCGGGCTGGGGCAGGGATGACGGAGCACGACGCAAGGACGACGAACCGGGGCGCGGTCCTGCCGCTCACCGCGGCGCAGGCCGAGATCTGGTTCGACGAACAGTTCGCCGCCGGGCCGCTGGCCTACAACATGGCGGACTACATCGACCTGCGCGGGCCGCTCGACCCCGAGCTGCTCGGTCGGGCCCTGGGGCAGCTGGGCCACGAGGCCGAGGCGCTGCGGGTGCAGTTCGTCGAGGAGGACGGCGGGCCCGGCCAGATCATTCGCCCGCTCGCCCAACTCCCACTGAAGCGAATGGACTTCACCGGCGACACGGAGCCGCTGGCGGCGGCCGAACGGTGGATGCGGGCGGACCACGCCGACCCGATCAAGATCAACGACTTCCCGCTGTTCCGCGGCGCGCTGATCCGGCTCGGCCCCGAACACCACCTGCTCTACCTGTGCATGCACCACATCCTCGCGGACGGCTTCAGCCGCGGGCTGCTCTACCCGAAGCTCGCCCGGCTCTACTACCGACTGGGCGCCGGGGCCGGGGCGCCGGAGCCGGAGGCCGGGGCGCCGGAGGACGGGGCGATGCCGCCCTTCCACCAGCTACTGGAGGCCGAACGCCGCTACCTCGACTCCAAGATGGTCGGCAAGGACCGCGACCACTGGACCGACCGGCTCACCTCCGAGCGGTACGGCCCGCGGCCGGAACTGGTCTCGCTCTCCGAGCAGGAGCCGGCCCCCGCCCGGGTCGCGCTGCGGGAGAGCGTCCGGCTCTCCCCGGAGACCACCACCGCGCTGAACGCCCTGGCCCAGGACGGCAAGGTCACCCTGCCGGTGCTGATGGTCGCCGCGATGGCCGCCTACACCCAGCGGGTCACCGGCGTCGCCGCGCCGCTGCTCACCCTGCCGGTCACCGGCCGGGTCGGCGCGGTCAGCCGGGCGATCCCCGGGATGCTCGCCAACTACCTGCCGCTGGCCGTCCGGATCCGGCCGGAGCTGACCCGCACCGAACTGCTGCGCGCGGCCTGGCGCGAGGTCGCCGGGGCGCTCCAGCACCAGCGCTACCGCGGTGACCGGATCCGCCGCGACATCGGCCTGCGGATCGACGACCAGCGCCCCTTCGGGCCGTTCATCAACGTGCTCGCCCAGGACCCGGAACTGGCCTTCGGCCCGGACTGCCGGGGCCTGGTGGTCAACCTCTCCACCGGCATCGTCAAGGACCTCATCCTGACCGTCCTCAACGCCGACGACGGCACGGTGGAACTGCACCTCGACGGCAATCCCGCCCTCTACACCGCCGCCGAACTCGCCACCCACCTGGCCCGGTTCGCGGCCTTCCTGGGCGCCCTCGCCACGATGCCCGGAGACCTCCCGCTCGGCCGGATCGGCCTGGGCGCGGACGGCGAGCCGCTCGGACTGCTCGGCGACTGGGACCGCACGGCCGCCCCCGACCAGGACCTGGTGGAGCGGGTGCGCGCGGTCGCGGCCGAGCGGCCCGACGCGCCGGCCGTGCGGGACGGACGTGAACGGGTCTCCTACCGCCGACTGCTGGCGCGTGCCGCCGGATCGGCCGCCCGGCTGACCGCGGCGGGCACCGGCCGGGGATCGGTTGTCGCGCTGCTCGCCGAGCCCGGCGTGCCGTTCGTCACCGGGGTGCTGGCCGTCCAGGCGGTCGGCGCCGCCTACCTCCCGCTGGACCCGGCCGCCCCCGCCGCCCGCAACGCCGCCCTGCTGGCCGACAGCGGCGCCTCCCACCTGCTGCTCGGCGCCGGCTGCACCGCGCCGGACGGCACCTCGGCCACCGTCCTGCCGCTGACCGAGCCCTCGGACGCCGACTGCACGGCCGAACTCCCCTCGCTGGGCTGTGGATCCGACCTCGCGTACGTGATGTTCACCTCCGGCTCGACCGGCCGCCCCAAGGGCGCGATGGTCCAGCGCTCCGGGATGATGAACCACCTCTGGGCCAAGGTCCACGACCTGGAGCTGGTCGCCGGCGAGGCGGTCGTCCAGAACGCTCCGCTGACCTTCGACGTCTCGGTCTGGCAGATGCTGGCGCCGCTGGTCGTCGGCGGCAGCGTCCGGGTCACCGGCACGGAGACCGCGGCCGACCCGCACGCGCTGTTCGCGCTGGTCCAGGACGAGGCCATCGCCGTCCTGGAGGTCGTCCCCTCGCTGCTGCGGGCCGCCCTGGACTCCTGGGACCTCGACGGCGACGCGCCCGAACTCCCGGAACTGCAATGGCTGGTGGTCACCGGCGAGGCGCTGCCCGCCGACCTCTGCCGCCGCTGGCACGACCGCTACCCCGACGTCCCGATGATGAACGCCTACGGCCCGACCGAGTGCTCCGACGACGTCACCCACGCCGTCATCGCGGTCGACGACGAACTCGACGCCCGGGTGCCGATCGGCGGGGCCGTCCGCAACACCCGGCTGTACGTGCTCAGTGACGAGCTCCAGCCGGTACCCGTCGGCGTGCCCGGCGAGCTGTACGTCGGCGGCGCCGGCGTCGGCCGCGGCTACCTCCACGACCCGGCCCGCACCGCCGCCACCTTCATCGCCGACCCGTTCGCCGGCCGGGGCAGCCGGATGTACCGCACCGGCGACCGTGTCGTCCAACGCCCCGACGGACAGCTGGAGTTCATCGAGCGCCGGGACCACCAGGTCAAGATCCGCGGCCGCCGGGTGGAGACCGGCGAGATCGAGGCCGTGCTCCGCGGCCTGGACACCGTCACCGACGCCGCCGTCGCCGTCCTCCCCGACGCCTCCGGCAACCCCCGGTTGGTCGGCTACCTCACCGGTCCGGGCGTCCGGCCCGACCAGGTGCGGGCCGAACTCGCCCAGCTGCTGCCCGCGTACATGATCCCGGCCTCCTGGCTGGTCCTGGACGCCCTGCCGCTCACCCCGAACGGCAAGCTCGACCGCAAGGCCCTGCCCCAACCCGACCCCACCCAGCAGGCCGAGCGCCGCGGCCCGCGCACCGAGCGCGAGCGGATCCTGTGCGAGGTCCTCGCCGAGGTGCTCGGCACCACCACCGTCGGCATCGACGAGGACTTCTTCGCCCTCGGCGGGGACAGCATCCGCTCCATCCAGGTGGTCAGCCGCGCCCGCAAGGCCGGACTGCTGTTCACCACCCGGGACATGTTCACCCACAAGACGGCTGCCGCCCTGGCCCGGATCGCGGGCGGCGGCACCGCCGACGAGCCCGCCGCGGAGGACCGCGAGGACGGCACCGGCCCGTACGACCTCACCCCGATCAGCGCCCAGTTGAGCCAGGACACCGGCAGCCTGGACGGGCCGGTGTCCTCGTACGGCCAGTACGTGGTGGTCAAGGTCCCCGTCGATCTGGACGTCGAGCGGCTGGACGCCGCCCTGCACGCCCTGGTCGACCACCACGACGCGCTGCGCACCCGGGCCACCGAGCCCTCCCCCGGACTCTGGCAGCTGGAGGTGCTGCCGACCGGAGCCCTGGCCGGCACCCGGCTGGCGACCACCGCGGAGCCCTCCGTACAGCCGGAGCAGTCCGGCCAGTCCGACCAGCCCGGCCAGCCCGGCCAGCCCGGTGGCCCCGATGTGCTCGCCTTCGCCGAGCGGCAGGCCACCGCCGCCCTCGCCCGGCTCTCGCCCGCCGACGCGGTGATGCTCCAGGCCGTCCTGATCCCCGCCGCGCCCGGTGCCGACAGCGCCCACCTGGTGCTCGGCGCCCACCATCTGGTCGTCGACGGCGTCTCCTGGCGGATCCTGCTGCCCGACCTGGCCGACGCCTGCACCGCGCTCGCCGAAGGCCGCGCCCCGGCCCCGGACCCGGTCGGCACCTCCTACCGCGCCTGGTCCCGGCTGCTCGCCGAGCAGGCCCGCACCCCGGTCCGCGGCTCCGAACTCGCCCTCTGGCAGGGCATCCTGGACGGACCGGACCCGCTGATCGGCAGCCGCCGGCTCGACCCGGCCACCGATGTGTACGGCACCCGGCGCACCCTGCGCCTGGAACTCGGCCCCGAGATCACCGGCCCGCTGCTCGCCGATGTCCCGGCGGCCTTCCACGCCGAGGTCAACGACGTGCTGCTGACCGGCCTCGCGATCGCCGTCGCCGACTGGCGCCGACGCCACGGCCACTCCGACCGCACCGGCACCCTGATCGAGCTGGAGGGCCACGGCCGCGAGCAGCTCAGCGACCGCCTGGACCTCTCCCGCACCGTCGGCTGGTTCACCGCCGCCTTCCCCGTCCGGCTCGACCCCGGCGCGCCCGACTGGGACGAACTGTGGTCCGGCGGGCCGGCGTTGGCCACCGCCCTGAAGCGGATCAAGGAACAGCTGCACGCCCTGCCCGACCGGGGCGTCGGCTACGGCCTGCTGCGCCACCTCAACCCGCACTCCGCCCGACTGCTGGCCGACCGGCCCGGGCCGCAGCTCGGCTTCAACTACATGGGCCGCTTCGACGCCCGGCGCAGCGGCCACTGGGAGCCGGCCGGCGGGGACGGCGTGGTCGGTACCGGCGCCCACCCGGACCTGCCGCTGCCGCACCTGCTGGACGTCACCCCGGCCACCGAGGACCGGCCGGACGGCCCGCACCTGGTCGCTAACTGGTCCTGGGCCGGCCGCACCGTCAGCGAGGAGACCGCCCGGGACATCGCCCGGACCTGGTTCCGCGCCCTGGAGCTGCTCGCCCGCCACCCCGGCCCCGGCGGCCACACCCCCTCCGACCTGCCGCTGGTCCGGCTCGACCAGTCCGAGATCGACGAGTACGAGGCCGAACTCCGCGCCGCCGGGAACGCGTTGACCGACGTCCTGCCGCTCACCCCGCTCCAGCAGGGCATGCTCTTCCACGCCGACCACGACGCCACGACCGAGCAGGACGTCGACGTCTACACCCTGCAGATCGTCGCCGACCTCGAGGGCGAACTCGACCCGGCCGCCCTGCGCGCCGCCGGCCAGGCCCTGCTCGACCGCCACCCCAACCTGCGCGCCGCCTTCCGTGCCCGGGCCGCCGGCGAACCCGTCCAGGTCATCCCCCGGCAGGCCCGGCTGCCCTGGCTGGCCACCGACCTGACCGAACTCCCGGAGCCCGTCCGGGCCGCCGAGCTGGCCCGGCTCACCGAGGCCGAACGCACCCGCCGCTTCGACCTCGCCGACCCGCCGCTGCTGCGCTTCGCCCTGCTCACCCACGGCGAGAACCGGCACCGCTTCGTCTGGACCAGCCACCACATCCTGGTCGACGGATGGTCGATGCCGCTGCTGGTCCGCGAACTGTTCGCGCTCAGCGCTCCCGCCTCCCCGGCCACGCCCGGCCCGGACGGCGCGCCCGTCGCCCCGGCCCCCGCCGCGCTGCCCGACCCGGCCCCCTACCGCGACTACCTCGCCTGGCTCACCGCCCAGGACCGCGAGGCCGCCCGTACGGCCTGGCGCGGGGCACTGGCCGAGCTCGACGGCCCGACCCTGGTGGTCCCCGCCGACCCGTCCCGGGTCCCCGCACTGCCCGAGTCGGTCCGCACCGAGCTGCCGCCCGAGCACACCGCCGCGCTGGCCGCCTGGGCCCGCGGCCGGGGCCTGACCCTGAACACCGTGGTCCAGGGCTGCTGGGCGCTGCTGCTCGGCCGGCTCACCGGCCGCCAGGACGTGCTGTTCGGCGCCGTCACCTCCGGCCGCCCGGCCGAGGTGCCGGAGGTCGAGGCGATGATCGGCATGTTCCTCACCACCGTGCCGGTCCGGGCCCGGCTGGACCCCGGCACCACCCTCGCCGAGCTGCTGCACGCGCTCCAGGAGCAGCAGAGCGCGCTGCTGCCGCACGAGCACCTCGGACTCGCCGCCATCCACCAGGCCGCCGGGCTCACCGGCGAGGCCTTCGACACCGTGGTGCTGTTCGAGAACTTCCCGCTGGACGAACGCCACCTGGCCGCCGGCGACGGGGGCCCCCGGGTGGTCCGCGCCGAGGCCCTGGACGCCCGGCACCACCCGCTCAGCCTGGTGGTGCACCCCGGCGAGGCGCTCAGCCTGCGCCTGGACCACCACCCGGAGCTGTTCGACCGGGCCGGGGTCGAACGGATCGCGACCGTGCTGCTGCACCTGCTGCGCACCGTCGCCGAACGGCCGGACCTGCCGCTGGCCCGGATCGACGTCACCGCCCCGACCGACCTCACCGGCACCGCCACCCCCGGCGAGCTCGGCGGACTGCTCGGCGACTGGGACCCTTCGCTCCCCGAGGAGAGCCTCGGCGTGGTCGAGCGGGTCCGGGCGGTGGCCGGGCGCACCCCGGAGGCCGTCGCGGTCACGGACGACGGCGGCGCGCTGAGCTACCGGGAGCTGGTCGAGGCGGCCGGCGGCCTCTCCGCGGCCCTGACCGGGGCCGGGGCCGGCACCGGCTCGGTGGTCGCGATGCTCGCCGAACCCGGCGCGCCGTTCATCACCGGGGTGCTCGGCGTCCTCGGTGCCGGCGCCGCCTACCTTCCGCTGGACCCGGCCGCCCCCGCCGCCCGCAACGCCGCCCTGCTGGCCGACAGCGGCGCCTCCCACCTGCTGCTCGGCGCCGGCTGCACCGCGCCGGACGGCACCTCGGCCACCGTCCTCGGCCTGGAGGGGGCGCTCACCGCCCCGACCCTGCCCGCCCCGACCCTGCCCGAGCCGGTCGGCACCGGGGCGGACCTCGCGTACGTGATGTTCACCTCCGGCTCGACCGGCCGCCCCAAGGGCGCGATGGTCCAGCGCTCCGGGATGATGAACCACCTCTGGGCCAAGGTCGGGGACCTCGACCTGGCCGCCGGCGAGGCGGTCGTCCAGAACGCTCCGCTGACCTTCGACGTCTCGGTCTGGCAGATGCTGGCGCCGCTGGTCGTGGGCGGCAGCGTCCGGGTCGCCGGGACGGAGACCGCGGCCGACCCGCACGCGCTGTTCGCGCTGGTCCAGGACGAGGGCGTGGCCGTCCTGGAGGTCGTCCCCTCGCTGCTGCGGGCCGCCCTGGACGCCTGGGACCTCGACGGCGACGCGCCCCGGCTGCCCTCGCTGCGCTGGCTGGTGGTCACCGGCGAGGCGCTGCCCGCCGACCTCTGCCGCCGCTGGCACGACCGCTACCCCGACGTCCCGCTGATGAACGCCTACGGCCCGACCGAGTGCTCCGACGACGTCACCCACGCCGTGCTGCGCGCGGGCGACCGGCCCGGCACCCGGGTGCCGATCGGCGGGGCCGTCCGCAACACCCGGCTGTACGTGCTCGGCGACGAGCTCCAGCCGGTACCCGTCGGCGTGCCCGGCGAGCTGTACGTCGGCGGCGCCGGCGTCGGCCGCGGCTACCTCCACGACCCGGCCCGCACCGCCGCCACCTTCATCGCCGACCCGTTCGCGGGCCGGGGCTGCCGGATGTACCGCACCGGTGACCTGGTCGTCCAACGCCCCGACGGGCAGCTGGAGTTCATCGAGCGCCGGGACCACCAGGTCAAGATCCGCGGCCGCCGGGTGGAGACCGGCGAGATCGAGGCCGTGCTGCGCACCCTCGACCCGGTCACCGACGCCGCCGTCACCGTCCTGCCCGACGACTCCGGCAACCCCCGGCTGGTCGGGTACCTCACCGGCCCGGGCGTCGACCCCGGGCGGATCCGCGACCGGCTGGCCGAACTGCTGCCCGGCTACATGGTCCCGGCCTCCTGGCTGGTCCTGGACACCCTGCCGCTCACCCCGAACGGCAAGCTCGACCGCAAGGCCCTGCCCCAACCCGACGCGACCGCCGACCAGCCCGCCGGCCGGGGCCCGCGCACCGAACCGGAGCGGATCCTCTGCACCATCCTCGCCGAGGTGCTGGGAACGGCCACCGTCGGCATCGACGAGGACTTCTTCACCCTCGGCGGGGACAGCATCCGCTCCATCCAGGTGGTCAGCCGCGCCCGCAAGGCCGGCCTCGCCCTCACCACCCGGGACGTCTTCACCCACAAGACCGCCGCCGCCCTGGCCCGGATCGCCGAGGAGGCCGGGGCGGAGGCCGCCGAGCCGGTCCCGGCCGAGCCCGCGGGCAGCCTGATCGAGCTCTCGGACGACGAACTGGCCGATCTGGAAATCGAGTTGAACGAGGAGCTGTCGTGACGACCGGCCTGAGAACGAGCCCATCCGGCACCCCCGCCCCGGCCGGGTCCGACACCAAGGGGAAGATCAGCGAGGTCCTGCCCCTCTCCCCGCTCCAGCAGGGCCTGCTGTTCCTCTCCTCCTACGACCGGACCGCGCCCGACCTGTACACCCTCCAGCTGGTCGCCGAACTGGACGGCCCGGGCGCGGCCGACGGCGAGCGGCTCGCCGCCCGGCTGCGCGCCGCCTCCGCCGCCCTGCTGCACCGCCACCCCAACCTGCGGGCCTGCTTCCGCCACCGCAAGAACGGCGAACCGGTGCAGGTCGTGCTCAAGGACACCGAGCCGCAGTGGGAGCTGCGGGACCTCACCCACCTGCCCGAGGCCGAGCGGGAGGCCGAGGCCCGGCGACTGACCGAGGAGGACCGGCTGCGCCGGTTCGACCTGGCCCGGCCACCGCTGATGCGGTTCACCCTGATCCGGCTCGGCGAGGGGCGCCACCGCTTCCTCTGGTCGGTGCACCACATCGTCCTGGACGGCTGGTCATTCCCGCTCGCCGTGCGGGAGCTGGGCCTGCTGGGCGACCCGGCCGGCGCCGCCGCGCTGCCCGCGCCCGCGCCGTACCGGTCCTTCCTGACCTGGCTCAACGGCCGCGACCACACCGCCGCCAGGGCCGCCTGGGCGGAGCTGCTGGGCGACCTGGACGGGCCGGTCCGGGTGCTGCCGCCGAGCGGACCATCGGCCGAACTCCCCGCCACCGCGGGGCGGTTGTTGAGCGAGCGGCACACCGCCGCGCTGTCCGGCTGGGCCCGCGGCCGGGGCCTGACCCTGAACACCGTGGTCCAGGGCTGCTGGGCGCTGCTGCTCGGCGGGCTCACCGGCCGCCAGGACGTGGTGTTCGGCTCGGTCACCTCCGGCCGCCCGGCCGAGGTGCCGGAGGTCGAGTCGATGATCGGACTGTTCGCCAACACCCTGCCGGTGCGCGCCGAACTGCGCCCGGACCGCCGGGCGAGCGAGCTGTTCGCGGCGCTGGCCGCGCAGCAGCTGGCGATGATGCCGCACGAGCACCTGCCGCTGGCCGAGGTGCAGGCCGCCTCCGGGGTGCGCGGCGAGCTGTTCGACACCGTGCTCGCCTTCCAGAGCTTCCCGATGGACGAGGCGGCGCTGTACCGGGAGTCCGGCGGCACCGTCAGCGCGGCCCGCATCCTCTCCGCCACCCACTACCCGCTGAGCCTCACGGTCTTCCCGGGCGACCGGCTGGACCTCCGACTCGGTCACCGGGCCTCGGTGTTCGGAGCGGACGAGGCCGAGCGGCTGCTCGACCGGCTGGTGGACGTCCTGGCGACGGTCGCCGAGGACCCGGACACCCTGCTCGCCCACCTCGGCGCGCCCGAAGGCGTCCCCGAAGGCGTCCCCGACGCGGCCGCCCCGCAGGGCACCCCCGCCGAGCGCACCCCGCCGGTCCGCCACACCACCGTCCCCGCGCTGTTCGCCGAACAGGCCGCCCGCACCCCGGAGGCCGTCGCGGTCACCGCGCCGGACGGCGAACTCAGCTACCGCGAACTGGACGAGCGCGCCAACCGGCTGGCCCACCTGCTGATCGCGCACGGCGCCGGCCCCGAGTCCTTCGTCGCCGTCGCGCTGCCGCGCGGCACCGACCTGGTCGTCGCCGTCCTCGCCGTGCTCAAGGCGGGCGCCGGCTACCTGCCGCTGGAGCCCGCCCACCCGGCCGAACGGACCGGCCACGCCCTGGCCGACGCCCGCCCCGCCCTGCTGCTCACCGCCACCGGCCTGCTGCCCGACACCCCCGGCCTCCCCCGGATCGACCTCGACGCCCCGCAGACCGCCGCGGCCCTCGCCGTCGCCCCGACCGACGCCCCCGCCACCTCCGTCGGCCCCGACCACCCGGCGTACGTGATCTTCACCTCCGGCTCCACCGGGCGCCCCAAGGGCGTGGTCGTCCCGCACCGCAACGTGGTCCGGCTGCTCGACGCCACCGAGCGGCGCTTCGGCTTCGGCCCGCGGGACGTCTGGACGCTGTTCCACTCGATCGCGTTCGACTTCACGGTCTGGGAGCTGTGGGGCGCCCTGCTGTACGGCGGCCGGCTGGTCGTGGTCCCGTACGACGTCTCGCGCTCCCCCGAGGCCTTCCTGGAGCTGCTCGCCGCCGAGCGGGTGACCGTCCTCAACCAGACCCCGTCCGCCTTCTACCAGCTGATCCGCGCCGACGCCGAACGCCCGCGCGAACTCGCCCTGCGCACCGTGGTGTTCGGCGGCGAGGCACTGGACCACGGCAAGCTGGCCGACTGGTACGCCCGGCACCCCGAGGACGCGCCGCGGCTGGTCAACATGTACGGCATCACCGAGACCACCGTGCACGTCACCGCGCACGAGCTGACCGCCGCGCCCACCGGGAGCGGCAGCGCGATCGGCCGCGCCGTCCCCGACCTGCGGACGTACCTGCTGGACGGCGCCCTGCGACCGGTCCCGGCCGGGGTGCCCGGCGAGCTGTACGTGGCCGGGCCGGGCCTGGCCCGCGGCTACCTCGACCGGCCCGCGCTGACCGCCGAGCGCTTCGTCGCCTGCCCGTTCGAAGGCGGCGGCGCCCGGATGTACCGCACCGGCGACCTCGGCCGGTGGCGGCCGGACGGCACCCTGGAGTACCTGGGCCGGATCGACGAGCAGGTCCAACTGCGTGGCTTCCGAATCGAGTTGGGCGAGATCGCGAGCGTCCTCGGCCGGCATCCGCTGGTCGCCGAGGCCACCGTCCTGGCCCGGGAGGACCGCCCGGGGGACCAGCGACTGGTCGCCTATGTCGTGCCGGCTGCCGCCGACCACGCCGAACCGGCCACCGGCCACGCCGAACCGGCCGCCGGCCACGCCGAACTGTCCGCCGAGCTGCGGGCGTTCGCCGCCGAACGACTGCCCGAGCACATGGTGCCCGCCGCCGTGGTCACCCTCCCCGCGCTGCCGCTGACCGGCAACGGCAAGCTCGACCGGCGCGCCCTGCCCGCCCCCGTCTACGCCACCTCCGCCCGGGCCCCGCACGGCCCAGGGGAACGACTGCTCTGCGCGATCTTCGCCGAGGTGCTCGGGCTGCCCGAGGTCGGTGCCGACGACGAGTTCTTCGCCCTCGGCGGCCACTCGCTGCTCGCCGCCCGGATCGTCAACCGGGTCCGGGCCGAACTCGGCGCCGAGCTCCAGGTCCGGGACCTCTTCGAGGCCCCCACCCCGGCCCGGCTCGCCCGGCGGCTGCCCGGCGCCGCCGGCCCGCGCCGCACCCCGCTCACCGCCGGCCCCCGCCCGGCCGTCCTCCCGCTCTCCCCCGCGCAGCAGCGGCTCTGGTTCGTCGAGCAACTGGGCGCCCCCGCCGGGCTGTACCACATCCCGCTGGCCGTCCGGCTCTCCGGCCGCCTCGACACCCCCGCCCTGGCCGCCGCCCTCCAGGACGTAGTGGCCCGGCACGAGGCGCTGCGCACCGTCTTCCCGCGCCGGAGCGCCGAGCCCACCGCCGAACAGCGGGTGCTCACGCCCGCCGAGGCCACCGTCGCCCTTCCGGTCAGCCGCAGCACCGAGGCAGACCTGCCCGCCGCACTCGCCGACGAGGCCGCCCGGAGCTTCCGGCTGGACCGCGAACTGCCGCTGCGCGCCCGGCTCTTCACCCTCGGCCCGGATCAGCACGTGCTCTCCCTGGTGCTGCACCACATCGCCGCCGACGGCTGGTCGCTCGCCCCGCTCACCCGGGACCTCACCGCCTGCTACCTGGCCCGCCGCGACGGCCGGCCCGCCGAACTGCCCCCGCTGCCCGTCCAGTACGCCGACCACACCCTCTGGCAGCAGGCACTGCTCGGCACCGAGGACGACCCGGAGAGCCGCACCTCCCGCCAACTCCACTACTGGACGGAGCGGCTGCGCGACCTCCCGGCGGAGCTGGCCCTGCCCTTCGACCACCCCCGCGGCCCCCGGACCGACCACCGCGGCGCGGCCCACCACGCCCTCGTCCCCCCGGAGCTGGCCGAACGGCTGCGCCGCACCGCCGCCGACTGGTCGCTCAGCCCCTTCATGCTGCTGCGCACCGCCCTCGCCGCGCTGCTCACCCGGCTCGGCGCGGGCACCGACATCCCGCTCGGCAGCCCGATCGCCGGCCGTACCGACGAGCAGCTCGACGACCTGGTCGGCATGTTCGTCAACACCCTGGTGCTGCGCACCGACACCTCCGGCGACCCGGCCTTCCGCGAACTCGCCGAGCGGGTGCGGGAGTCCGACCTGGCCGCGCACCAGCACCAGGAGCTTCCGTTCGAGAAGCTGGTCGAGGTGCTCAACCCGGAGCGCTCCACGGCCCGGCACCCCCTGTTCCAGGTGATGATCGGCCATCACCGCCCCGGCCCGGCCCCCGCCCCGGATCCGGAACTCACCGTCAGCGCGGAACCCGTCCCGACCGGCACGGCCAAGTGGGACCTCTTCCTCCAGGTCACCGAGGAGCCGGACGACCCGGGTTTCGGGCTCACCCTGGAGTACCGCACCGACCTCTTCGAGGCCGCCACCGCCCGGCGGATCACCGAGTGCTACCTGCGGCTGCTCGCCGCCGCCCTCGCCGCCCCCGCCACCCCGCTCTCCCGGCTGCCCCTGATCGCCCCCGAGGAACGGGCCGAACTGCTCGCCCTCGGCACCGGCCGGCTCGGCGAGACCGGGCCTCCCGGCACCGTCACCGCCCTGGTCGACCGCCGGATCGCCGCCGCCCCGCAGGCCGTCGCACTGGTCCACGCCGGACCGGACGGGCTCCGGCACACCAGCTACGCCGAACTGGACGCCCAGGCCAACCGCCTCGCCCGGCTGCTCACCGCCCACGGCGCCGGCCGCGGCGAGCTGATCGCCCTGCGCCTGGAGCGCGGCCCGGCCGTGGTGCGCACCCTGCTGGCGATCGCCCGCACCGGCGCGGCCTACCTGCCGATCGACCCCTCGTACCCCGCCGAGCGGGTCCACCACATGCTCGCGGACAGCGGCGCCCGGCTGCTGCTCACCGAGCGCTCCCTGGCCGGTCTCGACCTGCCCCCGCAGGTGCGACCGCTGGTCCTGGACGACCCGGCGACGGAGGCCGACCTGGCCGCCCGGCCGGCCGTCGCGCCCGAGGTCACCGTCCACCCCGACGACCTGCTGTACGTCATCCACACCTCGGGCTCCACCGGCCGCCCCAAGGGCGTCGCGGTCACCCACCGCGCCGCCGTCCGCCTGGTGCTTGGCCTGCCGGAGCTCGCCCCCACCGCCGAGGACACCTTCCTGTACTTCGCGCCGGTGGCCTTCGACGCCTCCACCTTCGAGATCTGGGGCCCGCTCGCCCACGGCGCCCGGCTGGCCGTCCAGCCGCCCGGCCCCGCCGATCCCGGGGCCCTGGAGGACTTCCTGGCCCGGGCCGGGGTGACGGTCGCCTTCCTCACCACCCAGCTGGTCAACACCCTGGCCGACACCCGCCCGCGCGCCCTGGCCCCGCTGCGCGCCCTGCTCACCGGCGGCGAGGCCCACTCCCGGGACCATCTGGACCGGCTGCGCGCCGCCCTGCCCGGCACCACCGTCCTCCACGTCTACGGCCCCACCGAGGCCACCACCTTCGCCACCGGCCAGGACCTCGGCCGCGCCGACGGCACCGTCCCGATCGGCCTGCCGATCGGCGACACCGGCGCGTACGTCCTGGACGAGGCGCTCGAACCGGTGCCGCGCGGCGTGGTCGGCGAGCTGTACCTGTCCGGCCCGGGCCTGGCCCGCGGCTACCTCAACCGGCCGGGAGCCACCGCCGAACGCTTCACCGCCGACCCGTACGGCCCGCCCGGCACCCGGATGTACCGCACCGGGGACCTGGTCCGCTGGGACCGGCACGGCCGGATCGAGTACGTCGGCCGGGCCGACCAGCAGGTCAAGATCCGCGGCCACCGGGTCGAACTCGGCGAGGTGGAACGCCTGCTGGCCGCCCACCCGGCCGTCGCCCGGGCCGCCGTGCTGGCCCCCGCCGACGCCGCCGGCCAGCGCCGGCTGGTCGCCTACCTGGTGCCCGCCGCGGGCCTCCCGGCGCCCGGGCCGGCCGAACTGCGGCGCCACCTGGCCCGCTCGCTGCCCGGCCACCTCGTCCCGGAGGCCTACGCCGCGCTGCCCGAGCTGCCGCTGAACGCCAACGGCAAGCTGGACGTCCGCGCCCTGCCCGCGCCGGTCGCCGCCCCCGCCTCGTCCCGCCCGCCCCGGACGGTCGCCGAACGCCTGCTCTGCGCGGCCGTCCAGGAGGTGCTGGAGCTGCCGGCCGCCGGACCGGACGACTCCTTCTTCGCCCTCGGCGGGGACAGCCTCAAGGCCATCCGGCTGGTCAACGCGACCACCCGGGCCGGCCTGCCGCTCACCCTCGGCGCGGTCTTCGAGCACCGCACCCTGGAGGCCCTGGCCGCCACCGCCGAACCCGCCTCCGGCTCCGCGACCGGCCTGGACCCGCTCGCCCCCGTCCTGCCGATCCGTCCCACCGGCAACCGCCCCCCGCTGTTCTGCGTGCACGGCGGCCTCGGCTTCGCCCTGCCCTTCGCCGCCCTCGCCGAGCACCTCGACCCCGCCCGCCCGGTGTACGGCCTCCAGGCCGACGGGCTGTCCGGCGACGGCCCGCTGCCCACCGACCTCGGCGGGGTCGCCGAGGAGTACGTGGCCCGGATCCGGGCGATCCAGCCGCACGGCCCCTACCACCTGCTCGGCTGGTCCTACGGCGGGGTGGTCGCCCACGAGATGGCCGTCCGGCTGCGCGCCGCCGGCGAACCGGTGGCCCTGCTGGCCAACCTGGACGCCTACCCCGACGACGCCCGGGGCGTCCGCCCCAGCGACGCCGAGTTCCTCGCCGACTTCTTGGCCGAAGCCGGCGCCGAGCCCGTCGACACCGGTGACTCCGCCCCGCTCACCCCCCGGAGCGTGGCCGCCCACCTCGCCCGCACCCCCGGCCCGCTGGCCGGCCTCCGGCCCGACCTGCTGGAACGCCTGCTGGCCGTCATGCGCAACAACCTCGAACTCTTCCAGCGGTTCACCCCGAACCGCCTCGACGACTGCCCGATGACCCTCTTCGTGGCCACCGGCGGCCCCCGCCGACCCACCCCGGAGGAGCGCGCCCTCAAGCTCAAGAGCTGGGCGCCGTACGTCGGTTCGGCCGTCCACGCGCACGACGTGGACGCCGGCCACCAGCAACTGCTGCGCCCCGGACCGGCCGCCGCGATCGGCGCCGTCCTCGAAGCGGCCCTCTCCGCCACCGACCACCAGTGACCCACCGAACCACCGACAGGAGCGCACCAGCATGGCGAACCCCTTCGACCGCGAAGACGGCACCTTCCTCGTCCTCGTCAACGAGGAGGGCCAGCACTCCCTC
The DNA here is from genome assembly GCF_042724935.1 of Kitasatospora sp. NPDC127060. Classification (NCBI taxonomy): domain Bacteria; kingdom Bacillati; phylum Actinomycetota; class Actinomycetes; order Kitasatosporales; family Streptomycetaceae; genus Kitasatospora; species Kitasatospora sp. NPDC127060. The sequence goes on along the minus strand of NZ_JBHXEG010000071.1, from coordinate 26,725 downwards.
TGGCCGTCCTTCGCCGCCATCCCCTCCGGCTGGTCGGTGACGCTGGACGCCACCGACCGGGCCACCGCCGTCGCCCACATCGAGGCCAACTGGACCGATCTGCGCCCGCTCAGCCTGCAACGGCAGGGCTGAACCCGTAGGCCGCCGCCGGGGAATTCGCATTCCCCGGGGGCCGGCCCCGCCGACGCCGCCCGCCGCACCCGTGGAGCCCCCGTCCACGCGGTGCGGCGGGCGGCCGCGTTCCGTCCCCGGCCACCCTCCCCACCTGGGCTTTCAGCGGCGGCCAACCTCCGTCAGCGAAGAGTCAGTTGGACGTCATCGACCCGTCATCGGCGCTGATTAGTTTTCTGGCCGGAAGCTCATTCCGGGTGTCTGAAAAACGGAGGAAACGAGAATGACGACGGTTGCGCCGGAGCGCCTCACCCGTATCCGGGAAATCATCGCCGAGAACATCGACGTTCACACCGAGTTCTCCGACTCCGCCCTGTTCGTCGACGAGTTGGGCGCAGACTCGCTCAAGCTGATCGACGTGCTGAGCGCGCTGGAGATGGAGTACTCCATCGTCATCGACATGAACGAGCTGCCGAAGATGGTGAACGTGGAGACCACCTACCAGGTGACGGCGGCCGCGGCCGGCTGGTAGCCCACCCGCACCTCCCTCCCGTCACCCAACGCTCAAGGAGAGGTCCCATGGACTCCACCGCACAGTCACCAGCGGCCCCCCGGTCCGGCACCCCGGCCGGGCGCCGCCGGGTCGTCCTCACCGGCCTCGGGGCGATCTCCAGCATCGGCACGGGCGTCGCGGAGTACACCGAGGGGCTGCGGACCGGCCGCTCCGGCGCACGGCCGATCACCCGCTTCGACACCGAGGGCTTCGGCCAGAACACCGCCTGCGAGGTACCGGACTTCGAGCCGGAGCGCTGGATCCGCCGGGTCCCGCTCGAGGAGATGGGCCGGGCCGGACAGTTCGCCGTCGCCGCGGCCCGGATGGCGGTGGACGACGCCGGACTGACCGAGGCGGACCTCGGCGAGCGCCAGGCCGTGATCAGCGTCGGCACCACCGACGGCGAGTCCCACGACATCGGGCTGCTGGTCGAGCAGGAGCTGGCCGCCGGCCACCCGAAGGCGATCGACCCGGTGCTGTCCCGCCGGATCAACGCCGGCCGGCTGACCACGGTGATCGCCCGCGAGCTGCGGATGCCGAACGTGGAGCCGACCACCATCACCACCGCCTGCGCGGCCGGCAACTACTCGATCGGCTACGGCCTGGACGCGATCCGCTCCGGCGAGGTGGACATCGCGCTGTGCGGCGGCGCCGACGCCGTCTGCCGCAAGGCCTTCGCCCTGTTCAAGCGGTTCGGCGCGCTCACCCCGGACGTGGTCCGGCCGTTCGACCGCGACCGGCAGGGCATCCTGACCGGCGAGGGCGCCGGCATCCTGGTCCTGGAGAGCCTGGAGTCCGCGCTCGCCCGCGGCGCCCGGATCTACGCCGAGGTGCTCGGCTACGGCCTCAGCTGCGACGCCGCCCACGCCACCGCCCCCAACCGGGACGGCATCGCCCGCGGCATCCGGCTCGCCCTGGACGACGCCGGCGTCGAGCGCGACGAGATCGACTTCATCTCCGCCCACGGCACCGGCACCAAGGCCAACGACCGCACGGAGTCGGCCGCGATCCTGGACGTGTACGGCGACACCCCGCCGCGCACCGTCGCCGTGAAGTCGATGCTCGGCCACTCGATGGGCGCCGCCAGCGCGCTCGGCGCGATCGCCTGCAGCCTCGCCATCGAGCACCAGTTCATCCCGCCGACCATCAACCACCGGGAGACCGACCCGGAGTGCCCGCTGGACGTCGTCCCCAACCGGGCGGTCGACGCCGAGGTCCGGATCGTGGAGAACAACTCCAGTGCCTTCGCCGGCAACAACGCCATCCTGATCCTGGGCACGTACGGAGAGCGAGTCCGCTGATGACCACCACCACCCGCGCCCCCGAGGCCGCCGAGGCCCACCTGGCCCCCGAGACCCCGGTGATCACCGGCTGGTCCGCCGTCTCGCCGTACGGCCTGACCCGCCGGGCCTTCACGGAGGGCCTGCGCTCCGGCGCCCGGACCGCCGTCGAACCGGCCGAAGCCTACGGCCCGCTGCCCTCGCCCGAGGTCTGCCTGGTGCCCGGCTTCGACATCAAGGGCCTGCTCGGCCCGACCGGCACCGCCAAGATGGACCGGCTCACCGCCCTCACCCTGGTCGCCTCCGACGGCCTGCTGAACGACGCCGAGGGCAACCGGGTGGTGGCGACCGACGAGCGCACCGGCGTGGTCCTCGGCATCTCGATGGGCAGCCTGGAGAACGTCACCAACTTCCTGAAGCAGTCGTACACCAACGCGCTGCCCTTCCACGTGGACGCCGGCCGGATCCCCTTCGGCAGCCTCAACCACGCCGCCGGCGCCACCGCGATCCGGCACGGGCTCACCGGCCCCAACACCACCGTCGCGGGCGGCCGGGTCAGCGGACTGCTGGCGCTCAACTACGCCCGCCGGCTGCTCGGTCAGGGCCGGGCGACCAAGTACCTGGTGGGCTCGGCCGAGGAGTTCTCCGCCGCGCACGCCTGGATCGAGCACGCCGCCGTCGCCCCCGGCGACTCCTCCCCGCTGCTCGGCGAGGGCTGCGGCCTGCTGGTGGTCGAGCCGGCCGGCACCGCCCAGCACCCGCCGCTGGCCGCCGTGCTGGCGGTCGAGACCCGGGTCGACATCGACGACGACCCGGGCGCCGCGGTCACCGCCTGCGTGCGACGTGCCCTCACCCGGGCCGGCGCCGCCCCCGAGGAGGTCTGGGCCGCCGTGCCCAGCGCCGCGCCCACCGCGGCCGGCCGGGCCGAACGGGCGGCGCTGGAAGCGCTGTTGCCGGCCGAGGCGCTCACCGCGGTCCCGTCCATGGCCCTGCTCGGTGACACCAGCGCGGCCGCCGCCACCTTCCAGATCCAGGCGCTGCTCGGCGTCGCCGAGGCCGAGCCGGCCGCGGCGGGCCGGATCGCCCTGGTCACCGCCGTCGACCGGGACGGCGCGGTGGGCTGCGCGGTGCTGCGGCTGCTGAACCCCGCCCCGGCCACCACCACGAACGGAGTCCCGGCATGATCGCCCTGGTCAGCGGCGGTTCCCGGGGCATCGGCCGGGCCATCGTGCTGCGCCTCGCCCGGGACGGCTACGACGTCGCCTTCTGCTACCACTCCAACGCCGACGCCGCGGAGCGCCTGGTCAAGGAGGCCGGGGAGGCCGGCACCCGGATCACCGCCACCCGGTGCGACGTCGCCGACTCCGCCGAGGTCCGCGACTGGTTCGCCCGCACCGAGCGCGAACTCGGCCCGGTGGACGCCGCGGTCACCTCGGCCGGGATCACCAGGGACCGCCCGGTGATCCTGATGCCCGAGACCGACTGGGACCAGGTGCTGCGCACCAACCTCGACGGGGTCTACCACGTGTGCCGCGCGGCAGCCTTCGCGATGAGCAAGCGCCGCAGCGGAGCGATCGTCAATCTGTCGTCCGTGTCGGGGATTTACGGTAACGTCGGCCAGGCCAACTACGCCGCCTCGAAGGCGGGGATCATCGGCTTCACCAAGTCCCTGGCCAAGGAGTGCGGCCCGCGCGGTGTGCGCGCCAACGTGGTCGCCCCGGGTCTGATCGCCACCGACATGGTCGGCGACATGTCCGAGGCCGCGCTGGCGCGGATGCTGGGGAGCGTCGCGCTCGGCCGGGTCGGCAAGCCGGAGGAGGTGGCCGACCTGGTCTCCTTCCTGCTGTCCGACCGGGCGGCGTACATCAGCGGGTCGGTCTTCGAGATCCACGGCGGCGGCACGTTCTGATGGTCCGACGAGTGGGGGCGGGAATGCCGGAAGTGCAGGGTCCGACGGCCGGGGGCGGCAGGAACCGCTATGACGCGATCGTGGTCGGCAGCGGCCTCGGCGGCCTGTCCGCCGCGGCCTACCTGGCCGCCGACGGGCGCAGCGTGCTGGTACTCGAACAGCACGACGTGGCCGGCGGCAACGCCCACGTCTTCCGACGCCGGCGCAAGTACGAGTTCGACGTCGGCACCCACTACGTCGGCGACTGCGGCCCGGACGGGATGCTCCCGGCGATCCTGTCCGGACTCGGCGTCCGCGACCGGGTGGCGTTCCGCCCGATGGACAACGAGCAGGGCTTCGACCGGATCATCACCCCCACCGCCACCCTGGACGTGCCGGCCGGCTGGTCGGCCTACCGCGACCGGCTGCGCGCCGCGCTGCCCGAGGAGGCCGAGGGGATCGACCGCTTCGTCCACCTCTCCGAGGCGGTGGCCGCGGCCACCCGGGAGGCCCTGCTCGGCCGGCACCTGGTCGACCTGTTCCGCGAGTCCCCGGACACCATGCGCTGGGCCCGCCGGGCCCGCACCCTCGCCGACGCCCTGGACCACTGCCGCCTCTCCCCCAAGGGCCGTACGCTGCTCGCCGCCCAGGCCGGCAACTACGGCACCATGCCGGACGGCATCGCCTTCGCCGATCACGCCGCCATGATCGACCACTACATGCGCGGGGCGTACTACCCGGAGGGCGGCGGACAGGTCCTGGTGGCGGCCTTCGTCGAGGCCCTGGAAGCCCATGGCGGCGAGCTGCGCACCCGCTGCGAGGTGCGCCGGATCCTGATCGACCAGGGCCGCGCCACCGGCGTGGAACTCGCCGACGGCACCCGGATATCCGCCCCCCTGGTGATCTCCAACGCCGACTACCGCCGCACCGTGCTCGACCTGTGCGGCGGCGAGCGGGCCTTCCCCGCCGACGTGGTCGAGCGCACCCGCGAGGCCACCACGCGCGGCTCCATGGTCGCGGTGTACGTCGCCCTCGACACCGAGCTGTCCGGCCTGCCCAACGCCAACATCTGGTGGCACGGCAGCGACGACATGGAGGCCGCGCACGCCGCGACGCTCGAGGAGTGGGAGCGCCGCGGCACGGTGGACGAACTGCCCCAGCTGATGTTCTCCTTCGCCTCCCAGAAGGACCCGGGCGCGACCGCGGTCTGCCCGCCCGGCCACACCAACTTCCAGGTGCTCACCCTCAGCCCGCCCGGATACGGCTTCTGGGGCGTCCGGGGCGGCCCGGCGGACGGCGTCCGCTACCGCCGCGAAGCCGCCTACCAGGCCCGCAAGCAGCAGCTCACCGAGCTGATGGTGGCCGGCGCCGAGAAGGTGATCGGCCCCTTCCGGGACCGCGTCACCCACCTGGAGACCGCGACCCCGCTCAGCCACGAGCGCTACGTCCTCAGCTCCGGCGGCACCCCGTACGGCATGGCCGACTGGGGCAACGGCAACCAGCGGCCCGACGTGCGCACCGACGTCGAGGGCCTCTTCGTGGTCGGCCAGAGCACCCGCTACGGCAGCGGCCTGGCCGCCGTCGCCGGCGGCGGCACGGTCGCCGCCGGGCAGATCCTCGGCCGCCCGCTGCTGAACGAGGTGCTCGCCGGGACGGTGCTCGGCGACCCCGCCCGGCTGCCCGACCGAGGTCCGGGCTGGGACCCCCTGCTGGTCTCCCGCGGCCTCGCCCGCCGGCGCGCCAAGGGCCTCGCCCGGATCGGCTGAACCTCCCCTCCCGCCCTCGCCCCACCAGGAGCAGTGTTCCCATGACCAGTGCCACCACGGCAGACACCGCCGCCCCGGGTGTTCCGACCGCCGCCGCGCCGACCTTCTCCGTGGTCTCCGGCGCCCAGGTGCACGAGGCCCTCCACGGCCACGAGCAGGACGTCATCGCCACCGTCGAGGCCGCCTACCGGCTGCACGGCGAGGGGCGGACGGTCAACCCGGACTCGTACTTCCTGCGCTTCCCGGACCGTCCCGCCGACCGGATCATCGCCCTGCCCGCCTCGGTCCAGGGCGAGGTCGGGGTGCACGGCGTCAAGTGGATCTCCAGCTTCCCGGGGAACGTCGCGGCCGGCCTGCCCCGCGCCTCGGCCGTGCTGATCCTCAACGACGAGCGGACCGGCTACCCCTTCGCCTGCCTGGAGAGCTCGATCATCAGCGCGGCCCGCACCGCCGCCTCCGCCGCCCTGGCCGCCGCCCGGCTGGCCGACGCCCGCGGCGAACGCCCGCGCCGGGTCGGCTTCTTCGGCGTCGGGCTGATCGCCCGCTACATCCACACCTACCTCGCCGCCAACGGCTTCGAGTTCACCGAGGCCGGCATCCACGACCTCTCCGCCGAGCACGCCCACGGCTTCGCCGACTACCTGCGCCGGGCCGAGGGCGAGGAGCTGGCGGTCACCGTCCACGAGAAGCCCGAGGACCTGGTCTGCTCCGCCGACCTGGTCGTCTTCGCCACCGTGGCCGGCGAACCGCACGTGACCGACCCGGACTGGTTCGCCCACCACCCGCTCGTGCTGCACGTCTCGCTGCGCGACCTCTCCCCGGAGATCGTCCTCGGCGCCTGGAACGTGGTCGACGACATCGACCACTGCCTGAAGGCCGGCACCTCCCCGCACCTGGCCGAACAGCGCGTCGGCAACCGGGAGTTCGTGGCCGGCACGCTGTACGACGTGCTCACCGGGGCGATCACCCCGCCCGCCGACCGCCCGGTGGTCTTCTCCCCGTTCGGCCTCGGCGTGCTCGACCTGGCCGTCGCCAAGCACGTCTACGACCGCGTCCGGGCCGCCGAGGGGCTGCACACCGTCCCGGACTTCTTCCACGAGCTCAAGCGCTACGGCTGACCCGCGCCACCGGACGTCCCTCGGCGGACGCCCGGTGACCCGACGCCCGCCCCGGACGCCCGCCCCGCACCCGGGGCGGGCGTCCGTCGTCCGCCCCCGTCCCCGCGTCAGTCCCCGCGCCCGTCCCCGCGCCCGTCCCCGTCAGCAGCACGTCAGTTGAGCGTCAGCAGCCGGGGCGGAGAATCACCCCATGAGATCCTTTGCCACCCTGGCCGAGTTCACCGAGGCGACCGGCGAGCACCTCGGCTACAGCGACTGGCTCGAAGTCACCCAGGAGAACGTGGACCGGTTCGCCGGCGCCACCGGCGACCTCCAGTGGATCCACGTGGACCCCGTACGCGCGGCCGGTGGACCGTTCGGCGCCACCATCGTCCACGGCTACATGACGCTCGGCCTGCTGCCCGCGATGATGCGCGCGATCTTCGAGATCGAGGACGTCACGATGGGCGTCAACTTCGGCCTGGACAAGGTCCGCTTCCCGCACCCGGTCAAGGTCGGCGCCCGGGTCCGCGGCGGCGCCCGGGTGACCAGCGTCCGGGAGACCCCGGTCGGCCACCTGGCCGCGGTGCGGATGACCGTGGAGATCGAGGGCGAGTCCCGCGCGGCCTGCGTGGCCGACACCCTCTCGCTCTTCCTCGCCGACCCAACCCCCGTGGACGAAGAGGGGAGTTAGTACTACCGATTTCCACCTCCCGCCGCCCCCAGAATGGTCTCCACGGCCACCACGGCCGGGCAACGCGAAGGCACCAGAGAGGAGCGTGTCCATGGACCGCACGATGCAGCTCGGGGCGGACCCGGCACCCGTCGAGATCAGGGGCTTCTCCGCCTCCGCCGGATTCATCGGGCTGGGGCGCGCGTTGACGCTCTGCTGGCTCTCGGCCGCCGCATTCGGCCGCTCCCTGGGGCTCTCCACCGCGATCTCCCTGGTCGGCCGGGGCCTCGGCCTGGTGCCCCGGTCGATGGAGCGGGTGCGCGCCCTGGCGGCCCGCCAGCGCGCGCTGGCCGAGGACTGGTCGGGCGTCCGCATCCCGGGCCCGCCCGGGCCGCTGCCGCCCGCCCCCGAGGGCGCCTCCGGGGCCGTCGCCCGCTACCGCTGGATCCTGAGCGACCCGCAGACCAAGCGGGAGTTCACCTGGGTCCTCACCGACCCGATCGTCGGCGGCCTGCTCGCCTTCGGCCCGATCGCCCTGGTGCTCAGCGGCTTCTGGGGCATCTTCCTGGCCTTCTTCGGCGTCCCGCTGTCGCTCGAGTGGGACGGCCTCTGGTACCAGTTCATCCCGATCGACGGCCAGGCCACCGCGGTACTGGCCGGCGTGCTCGGCCTGCTCCAACTCCCGCTCGCCCTCTGGGTCGCGCCACGGGCCGTGCGCAAGCACGCCCTCTACACCCGCTCGATGCTCGCCCCGAGCGAGCAGGAGCTGATGGCCAGCCGGATCGAGCACCTCACCACCACCCGCAGCACCGCGGTGGACACCCAGATGGCCGAGATCCGCCGGATCGAGCGCGACCTCCACGACGGCGCCCAGGCCCGCCTGGTGGCGATGGGCATGACCCTGGACGCCGCCGAACACCTCCTGGAGACCAACCCGGACGCGGTCCGCGCCCTGCTGATCGAGGCCCGGGAGTCCTCCTCCAAGGCCCTGGAGGAGATCCGCAACCTGGTCCGCGGCATCCACCCGCCGGTCCTCGCCGACCGCGGACTCGCCGACGCGGTCCGGGCGCTGGCGATGGTCTGCCCGGTCCCCACCGAGGTCGCGGTGGACCTCCCCGGCCGCCCGGAGATGCCCGTCGAGTCCGCCGCCTACTTCGCCATCTCGGAGATCCTCACCAACGTCTCCAAGCACTCCCACGCCGACCGCGCCTGGATCGACATTCGGTACGATCACGGCATGCTGCGCATCACCGTCACGGACACCGGACGCGGCGGCGCGGACGCCACCCGCGGCACCGGTCTGCGCGGCATCGAACGACGGCTGGCCACCTTCGACGGTGTCCTCGCCGTCAGCAGCCCCGTCAACGGCCCGACCATGGTCACCATGGAGCTCCCGTGCGCATTGTCCTCGCCGAAGACCACTTCCTCCTGAGGGACGGCCTGATCCGCCTCCTCCAGGCCTACGGCCACGAGGTCGCCGCCGCCGTCGACAACGGCGCCGACCTCCTCCGCGCCCTCACCGACCACCAGCCGGACGTCGCCGTCGTCGACGTCCGGCTCCCCCCCAACTTCACCGACGAGGGCCTGCGCGCCGTCCTCACCGCCCGCCGCACCACCCCCGACCTCCCCGTCCTCCTCCTCTCCCAGTACGTCGAACCCCTCTACGCCCGCGAACTCCTCGCCAGCGGCGGCCGCGGCGTCGGCTACATGCTCAAGGACCGCGTCACCAACGGCTCCCAGTTCCTCGACTCCATCCGCCGCGTCGCCGACGGCGGCACCGCCATGGACCCCGAGGTCATCTCCCAGCTCCTCGTCCGCAAGGAACGCGACGAATCCGTCGCCGCCCTCTCCACCCGCGAACGCGAAGTCCTCGAATGGGTCGCCCAGGGCCGCTCCAACGCCGGCATCGCCCAAGGCCTCTTCATCACCGAGAAGGCCGTCGCCAAACACATCAGCAACATCTTCACCAAGCTCAACCTCCTCCCCACCGACGGAGACAACCGCCGCGTCCTGGCCGTCCTCGCCTACCTCGACCAGTGACCCCCGCCCCGGAGCACCCCAGAAGGCCCGGCCAGCTCAGCTGACCGGGCCTTCCACCTGCTGGGCCGCCTTCGGGACCCGAACCCGCGCCCCCCGACCTGGCCGCTCAGCCGGCCGGGCTCGTGCGCCGGGCGCTCACCAGGCCGTGCAGCGCCCGACCCGACCAGGCCCCGAGCACTCCCTGGAGCAGAGCGACCAGCAGCGTCACGGCCAGGATGAGCCAGCCGGTGGGCGGCAGGCCGGCGAGGGCGGCCGCGACCCGGGCCGTCGCGAGCACCGGCTCGGCGTCGATCGACCGCAGGGCGAGGGGCAGGGCCCAGCCGAGGGCCGCCGCCACCCCTGCGCACAGGACCCCCGTCCCGGCACGCGCCGACCGGAGCGACCCCCATGTGCCGACGACCCCGCCGACGACGAACGGCACGAACCACAGGTGCGCCGCGGTGCCCAGGGCGACGAGCAGCACGCCCCCGCCCGATGCGGCCAGCACCGCACGGGCACGGGGAGCCCCGGCCCGGCCGGCCGGCCGCTCCCGGGTGCCCGTGGGCATCGCGGATCCGGCCCGGGTGTCGATCTCGCCCATCAGCTCAGCCCTTCGCTCGCAGTGTCCACAACGCCCCGGCCTTCGCCTGGTCGTCCGCCCACGGCATGGGGCGCAGCTTGTCGTTCCACCAGTCCTCGACGAAGTTCCGGTACCACGGGGAGGCCGGGTTCTCGCTCTGGCCGCCCGGGTAGACCGCCGAGGCCGAAGCCGACCCCGGGCCGGTCCAACCGACCACCATCCGCCAGCTCGGTCCGAACGACGAGTTCATGCCGCCCTCCGCGGCGTTCACCGTCCAGCGGTCGCCCGGAGCCGGGTCCGGGCCGTGGCCGAGACCGCCCGCCCCGCTGATCGCCGGGATCTCCCTGGTGTGCAGGCGACCCCAGTTCCAGCCCGTCTGATCCTTGCCGAGCTTGGTCCGCAGGTCGCCGACAGCACGCTCGAAGGCGGTGCGCATCGCGCTGCTCGCGGTGCCGGTCCGGCCCGGCGGGCTGAAGGCGGCGTTCCCCGGGTCGCCCAGTGTCCAGGCCTCCAGGTCCTCGTCGAGGCTGGGCAGTCCGGCCGACACCTTGAGGTTCGGATGGGAGCCGACCGGCACCTTCGCGTCGTCCCACCAGGGCTGGAACACCTCCGAGAGGTAGTCGTTCCAGAAGGTCCACCAGATGCTCGCGGCGGCCGAGGACTCGGTCATCCGGTGGTCCCACCCGGTCAGCCGGGCGAGTGCGCCGCGCTGGTCGTCGTCCAGCGGGGCACCGCGCAGCGCCGCTTCGAGCTGCGGCACGATCAGCGTCGAGAGGTGGTCGGTGACATCGCCCTGGAGGGTGCCGAAGTCGGCGGCCGTCAGACCGGTCCGGCCCTCCAGGCTCTCGTACACCTGATCGGCGCGGTAGCCGTTGTCGAAGTACAGGCTCGTACCGATGTAGTACGGGTAGTCGCCGGAGACCGGCCGCTGGTTGGTGGTCGCCAGGACGTGTCCCGGCGGGTTGTGGGCCTGCGGCGTGGCCGCGTACGGAATCACTCCGGCCAGGTCGTCCTCGCCGGTCCCCGGCAGCGGCAGCCACGGCTCGCCGGCCTTGACGACCGGGAAGTACCCGGCGGACACCACGCCGATGTCGCCCTGCCCGTCGGCGTAGCTGAAGTTGAGGGTCGGCGCGTGCCAGTCCTGCAGCGCGTCGCGGAACTGCTGGTAGTTCTGGGCCTTGTCGACCGCGATGATCGCCTTGAGCGACCGGGAGACGTAGTTGCCCATCCAGGTGACCGAGGTGGTCCTGCCGTCCTCGGTCGACACCACCGGGCCGTGGACGGTGAGGTCGACGTCGAGCGGCACGGCGGCGCCGGCACGGACCGGAATGGTGTAGTGCACCTGCTGCATCTGCTGCCAGGCGCCCTGCCAGTAGTACTGGTGCGGCCGGTCGGGGCTGGTCCGCTCGTCGTAGAAGAGGTTCGACTGGTTCTGCTCGGACGTCATCGACCAGGAGATCTGCGCGTTGCGCCCGACCACGACCCCCGGCAGCCCGACCAGGCTCGCACCCGACGCCGTGGTCGTCGGCGCCGACAGCGCGATCTGGAACCAGAACGACGGCAGGGTGAGGTCCAGGTGCGGGTCGCCCGCGAGCAGGGACGCGCCACCGGCGACCGACGGCCCGTTCGCCACCCAGGAGTTGCTGTCGGGGTAGGTGTGGATCTGGGTGGACGGCAGCTGCTGGAGCCTGGCCAGCAGGCTGTCGGCCGCGCCGAGGGCGGCGGGAGACGCGGTCCGGCCGTCGTCCGCGGGATCGGCCGCCGCGGGGGCCGGACCGCCGGCCGACCCGGCGGCGTTGACGTTGCCGTCGGCCGGCAGCGGATCGACCCCCAGGTCCTGGTACGGCCCGACGTCGTAGGGCCGTTGGGCGTCCGCGGGCAGCACCGGGAAGAAGGCCTTGGTCCGCTCCGGTCCCAGCGAACCGTTCAGCACCCGGTAGTCGAGCGGCTGGGTGGTGAAGCTGAGCACCTGGGACAGCAGTCCCTGGACCGCCAGGCTGTCCACCGGCGTCCAGTCCCGGGGGTAGACCCCGGTCAGCGTGAAGACGGCCGGCCAGGAGCCGGTGGCGCGCAGTTCCTTGAGCCGGGCGTTCACGCCCCGGCTGAAAGCGTCCAGCGCCTGCCCGTCCGGACTGTCCGGCGGGGTGGCCCGCAGCGTCGCCTGAGCGGTTCGCAACAGCCCGGTCTGCAGTTCGAAGGTGTCGGAGGCGACTCCGCCGGGCCCGTTGAGCTCCGCCAGGCTGCCCTCGGCGGTGCGCCGTTCGAGGTCCAACTGGCCCAGCCGGAAGTAGGCCTGGACGTAGCCCTGGGCCAGGAAGAGGTCCTCGTCGGTGCTCGCGCGCACCGTGGGCACTCCGCCGGTGTCGAAGGAGACGGTGGCCGGCGCGTGCATCCCGGGGAGGTCGATCGTCCTCGACCCGACCGGGAGGGCGTCGGCGGCGGGGTCCCAGATCCCCGTGCCGGGATCGAGCACCACCCCCAGCGGGGGAACGGCTCCGGTACCCAGGCCCAGGAACGCCATCACGAGCAGCGAGACCGCAACCGCGGACGCGGCGTTGGCACGCCTGCGGAACGAACCGCCCTTCGGCGCAAACCTGCTGAGTGTGAGCATGCGAAGGAACGTATCGCCAGGCCTACGGCGGGGCCTGTCACCAGAACCCGGTACGACCGGCCGTCGGCCGCGCTGGATACCGTGCGGACCAGCGGGCCGCGACCGGCCGGTAGCGCGCCGTCCGAGCACAGGGGGAAGCGGATGCAGATCACGGTCACCGACCGGCCGGATGCCGGAATCTTCACCCGACTCGGCCTTCCCGCGCCGGCGTTCTGGCGGAGCGAGCTGGACCGGTTCCACCTGGTGCAGCGTCGCGGCGGCGCGGACGTCCACTACCTGGTGGCGCGTGACGGGCGGGGGGCGACCGTCGGACTGCTGCCGGTCTACCTGGCCTCGCCGCCGTGGGAGGCGGTCGTCGACCCGGCGCTGATCCTCGGCACGGCCGCGCCGGAGCCACCGGCCACGGGCAGCCCGAGCAGGCTGTGCCTGGCCGGCTCGGGCGGGGCCTACGGGAACCACCTGGTGGTGGGGGCGTCGGTCGCCGATCCCGCGGCCGTGGCGGTGGCCCTGGTGGAGCGGGCCCGCGCACTGGCCGCGGACGCCGGCTGCCGGCAGGTCCTGCTCCCGCACCTGGACGAGGTGCAGTCCTCCTGGCTGGACGGGTGCCTCGCCACCGCGCTCGCCACGGGCGTGCGCGAGAAGGCCGTCCTGCCGGTGCTCTGGGACTCCTTCGACGAGTACCTGGCATGGCTGTCGGTGAACGGGCGCCGAAGGGTGCGCCTCGAACGACGCGCGTTCCTGGAGGGCGCCGTCGAGGTGCGCGAGGAGTCCTTGCCGGAGCTGGCCGCCGCCCTGGCTCCCCTGGCCGCCCAGACCGAGCACCGGTACGGCCACGACATCACCGTCGAACAGGTCGAGTTCTACCTGACGATGCTCGGGATGGACCTCGACTGCGTCACCCTGGTGGCCTACCGGGACGGCCGGCCGGTCGGCTTCTCGCTCACCATCGACCGCGGGGACCGCTGGATCATGCGCTCCTGGGGCTGTGACTACGCGTCACCGGGCCCCGAGCCGCTCTACTTCAACATGGTCTTCCACGAGGTGATCAGCCGGGCGATCGAACGCCGGGTCCCGCTGATCGACTTCGGCGTGGGCAGCCTGACGGCCAAGACCCAGCGCGGCTGCCGCCCGGAACCGCTCCGCTCGGTGCTGATACCGGCCGGACTGTAGCGCGAACCGGGGACGGTCCCGTCACCGCCACCGCGGGATAGCGTCCCCGGCAGGGACCTTCGCTACCACCGGGAGACGCACGCGATGGCGCAGGACAGCGACCACGACCGGCCCGACCACCTGGTCAGACTCGACTCCGGCTGGGGGATCTGGCGCCTGGGGGTGCTCCGCTCGGCGGGCCTGCCCCTCTCCCTGCTGGACCGGTTCGCGGTCACCGGGGAGCTCGACCGGTCGCCCGGGCCGGAACGCGACGCCGCGGTACGGCGGATCGACATGGACGCGGTGAACGCCGCGCTCGCCGACGACACCCTGGTGTCGGCGATGACCTGGCAGAACCCCAAGGCGGTCCGCGACTGGGTGGCGGCCCACCGCACCGCGCTGCGCGCGGGCCCGACGGCCTTCACCGCCCGCCGCCGGGACACCCGGAGCAGCGCCGTCGCCCGCTACGCCCAGCGGTACTGCGCCAAGAACGAGTCCATCGGGTTCTTCGGCCCGGTCGCCTGGGCACGCTTCGACGACGGGCCCACCCGGATCACCGGTAGCGGGGAGCTGATCAGACGGACGATCAGCTACGAGGTGTGGGCGCTCAAAGCCGTCGCGCAGGCGTGGAACGAGGACCCCGAGCTCCTGCCGCACCTGCCGGTCCGGCTCGATCCGGCCTGCGCGCCGGACGGCGACACGGTGCGCCGTCCGCACCGCCCGCCGGTGCGGCTGGACGAGGCGGCCGCGCGCCTGGTGGAGCGGCTGGGCGAGGCGGGCTCGGTCGGCGAACTGGCCGACCTGGTCGGCCGGCCGCCCGCCGAGACCTTCGCCGGACTGAAGACCCTGCACGACCAGCGGATCGTGCAACTCGGTTTCCTGGTACCGCTGCACGAGAGGCCCGAGGAACTGCTGCGGGCCCAGGTCCGCCAGGTGCCGGACGACCGGGTCGCGAAGCGACTGCTGGACCGGCTGGACCGGCTGGACCGGGCCAGGGCGGTGCTGACCGCGGCGGCCGACCCCGACGCCCTGCTCGCCGCGCTGGCCGGGATCGACCACGCCCTCGCCGAGGCCGCCGGCGAGGCCGGGCCCGGCCAGGACGCCGCGCCCCGCGAACACGCGCGCTTCGGCCGGCGCACGCCGGTGTACCACGACTGCCGCCGGGACCTCGACGCCACGATCGGCCCCGCCGAACTGGACGACCTCGCCGGACCGCTGGGCCTGCTGCTGGACAGCGCGAGCTGGCTGGCCCGCCAGGTCGGCGAGGCGGTCGAGGAGGGACTGCTGGAGCGCTACCGTTCGCTCGCCGCGACCCGCGGCCGGGTGACACTGAGCGAGCTGCAGTTCGCCGCGGCCGACCTGCTGTCCGGCGGCGGCCCCGGGGTGGCGGAGGCGGTCACCGACTTCCAGCTGCGCTGGGCCGAGATCCTCGACCCGGCCGGCGCCGCGGACGACGTCCTGACGGTCGACGCCGGCCGGGCCCGCGCCCTGGCCGACGCCCTCTTCCCCGGCGGGACACCGCGCTGGTCGGCCGCCCGGCTGCACAGCCCGGACGTGATGATCGCCGACACCCCGGCCGGGCCGCGCTGGGTGATCGGCGAGCTCCATGTCGCGGTCAACACCATGGAGAGCCGGCTGTTCGCCACCCAGGCCGACGACCGGAACGAGCTGGTCGAGTCGGTCCGGGCCGACTGGCCCGGCGGCCGGGTGGTCCCGGTGTACCCCACGGACGGGGCTCTGGTCAGCTCGCGGACCTACCCGCCGCCCGCGCTCGACCCGCCGGGGCTGTTCCACTACTGGTCGTACGGCACTGACGACGGCCACCCCAGCGGGGCGTCCAGCACGCCGGCCGCGGCCATGGTGGTGCTGGAACAGGACGGCGAGCTGGTGGCCGGCGCCGGCGACGCCGGTTGGACCGCCCCGGTGCTGGAGTGCTTCGGCGAGTTCGTGAGCGCGCTGGCGGCCGACCTGTTCCAGATCCTGCCGCCGGCGGAGCGCACTCCCCGGGTGGTGATCGGCGACGTCACGGTCGCCCGGGCGAGCTGGCGCTTCGCCCTGGCGGACGTCCCCGCGGGCGCCACCCGCGCCAAGGACGTCGGGCACGACCGGCTGCGGGCCTGGGCGGCGGCGCAGGGCATGCCGCGGCACGTCTTCGTCCGCACGCCCCTGGAGCGCAAGCCGTTCTACGTCGACTGGCACGCGCCGCTCCTGGTGGAGAACCTGGGCCGGCTGGTGCGCAAGATGCGGGCCGAGGGGACCGGGGGCTGGATCAAGGTGGCCGAGATGCTGCCCGCCCCGGACCAGCTCTGGCTGACCGACCCGCACGGGCGCCGGTTCACCTCGGAGCTGCGTCTGGTGGCCGTCGATCCGGCGCCCGCACCGGACGTGCTCCGTCCACCGCGCTGAGTCCGGCCCACACCTCCGAGCCGCCAACTGACCTGGCCGGTCGCCGGTTTCAGCGACACGACACCTCCGGAGCACCGACCGTAGCGTCCTCGGAGTGCGGTCCTTCGATCAGGGGAGTCTGTCAGTGCTGGATACGGATGATGCCGTCGCGGTGATCGGACTGGCCGCCAGGGTGCCGGGCGCGCGGGACGTCGAGGAGTACTGGTCGAACCTCGTCCAGGGCCGGGAGTCGGTCACCGAGCTCACCGAGGCGCAACTGCTCGCCGCCGGTGTGACGCCGGAGGCGCTCGCCGATCCCGACTACGTCAGGGCCGCCGCGATGATCGCCGACGCCGAGTACTTCGACGCCCGGCTGTTCGGCATGACCCGGCGCGAGGCCGAGACCTGCGACCCGCAGATCAGGCTCTTCCTGGAGGTCGCGCACTCGGCCATCGAGAACGCCGGCTACGACCCGGCGGCCGTCGACGCCGGCGTCGGCGTCTTCGCCTCCTCCGGTCCGCCGTTCTACGCCGAACAGCACCTGCTGCCGCATCCGGAGATCGCGGGCTCCCCGGTGTCCGGCCTGATGTCGCTCAACCACGGCGGCTACGTGGCCACCACGGCCTCCTACAAGCTCGATCTGCGCGGCCCCAGCATCACCGTGCAGACCGCCTGTTCGAGCACCCTGGTCGCGCTGCACCAGGCCTGCCAGTCGCTGCGCGTCGGCGACTGCGACATGGCCGTGGTCGGCGGCGCCGACGTGGAGTTCCCGTTCGGCCACGGCTACCGGTGGACCCCGGGCGGAGTGCTGTCCAAGGACGGGCACTGCCGTCCGTTCGACGCCCGGGCCACCGGAACGGTCTTCGGGGCGGGCGCCTGCGCCGTGGTGGTCAAGCGCCTGTCCGACGCACTGGCGGACGGTGACCACGTCAGCGCGGTGATCAGGGGCATCGCCCTCAACAACGACGGCGCGCAGAAGGTCAGTTTCAGCGCGCCGAGCAAGTCGGGCCAGACCGCTGTGATCATGGAGGCCATGGCGCTGGCCGGCCTGCTGCCCGAGGACATCGGGTACGTCGAGGCCCACGGCACCGGCACGGACCTCGGGGACTCCATCGAGGTGGCCGCGCTGGCCGAGGCGTACGCCGGCCTCGCGGGCGACCGGGGGACCGCCGGCGGCTGCGCCATCGGCTCGGTCAAGGGGAACATCGGGCACCTCGGCCCGGTGGCCGGGATGGCGGGTTTCATCAAGGCGGTGCTGTCGCTGGAGCGCGAGCAGCTCCTCCCGACCGCGAACTTCAGCGCCCCCCACCCACGGCTCAACCTCGGGGCGACCCCGTTCCGGGTCCAGGACCGGCTGGAGCCCTGGCCGAGGGATCCGGACCGGCCCCGGCGCGCGGCGGTCAGCTCGATGGGGATCGGCGGGACGAACGTCCACCTGGTGCTGGAGGAACCCCCCGTGCGGCCCGTGGCGGCCCCGGCCGACGACCCCCGGGTGGTGCTCTGGTCCGCCTCCTCCGTCGAGGCCGAGCGGGAGGGCCGCGAGCGGCTGGCCGAGTTCTTCTCCCGCTGCGGGGAGCACGGATTCGCGGACTCCGTGGCGACCCTCCAGCACGGCAGGGCCGGCCACCCGGTCCGGGCCGCCGCCGTCTGCTCCAGCGCGGGTGAAGCGGCCTCGGTGCTGCGCACCGGCTCCGGCGGACGCGTCGTCACCCCCGGTCGGCCGACACCGTCGCCGCTCCCGGTGACCATGCTCTTCCCCGGCCAGGGCACCCAGCAGGTGCGGATGGCCCACGGCCTCTACCGGGCGGTGCCCGCCTTCGCCCGCGCGCTCGACGGCTGGTTCGACCTGCTCGACCGCCCCGACCTGCCCCTGCGGGACTGCTGGTCCGGTGCCGAGGGAACGGACGTCGACGACACGCTGTTCGCCCAGCCACTGCTGTTCGCCGTCGAGGCCTCGCTCGCCCAGCTGTGGCAGCAGGCCGGGATCCGCCCGACCGCCGTACTGGGGCACAGCATCGGTGAACTCGTCGCCGCCACGGTCGCCGGGGTGTTCACCCCCGCCGACGCGGCCGCGCTGGTGGTCGCCCGGTCCCGCGCGATGAGCGAGCACTCGGCCGGCGGCGGGATGCTGGCCGTGGCCTGCACCGAGGACGCGCTCACCGGCCTGCTGCACGGCGCCGTCGGCGTCGCCGCGGTCAACGCCCACGACCGGGTCGTCCTGGCCGGACCGGTCGGGGACCTCCAGGCGACGGCTGCCGCACTCACGGCGCGCGGCATCCCGGCCAGACCGCTGCGCGCCTCCGGCGCCTTCCACACCCGGATGCTCGGTGCGGCCGGCCCCGCCTTCGAGCGCGCCTTCGCCGGCGTGACCTGTCGACCGCCGGCCGTCCCGCTGTACTCAGCCGCCACCGGCCGCCCGGTCTCCGCCGAGGAGGCGACCGACCCGGCCTTCTGGGCACGGCAGTTGACCGAGCCGGTGCGCTTCGCGGACGCGCTGGACACGCTGTTCGAGGGCGACGGGGGCGTCCTGCTGGAAACCGGGCCCGGCCAGGTCCTCAGTGGGCTGGTCCGCCGCCATCCCGCCTTCGACGCGGAGAAGTTCACCGTCGCCACCACTCTGCCGAAACACGGCGGTGACGACCGGGCGGACCTGGAGTCCCTGCTCACCGCCGCCGCCCGGCTGTGGACCGCCGGGCACGGCCTCGACTGGGAGCAGCTCGGGCAGGCCCCGCTCCGGCAGCGGGTGCCGGTGCCCGGCTACCCGTACCAGCGCGAGCGGTTCTGGATCGACCCGCCGGTGCCGGCCGCGGTCCCCGCGCCCGCGCCATCGACCCCGGAAGCCCGGCCCGACTCCGCGGCCACGGCCACGGCCACGGCCACGGCTCCGGCTCCGGCTCCGGCTCCGGCTCCGGCTCCGACGACGCCCTTCTCGGAGGTGCGGTGGTTCCCCGCCCCGGCCGCCCCGGCCGTCCCGGCCCCGGCCGGATCGACGGCCCTGGTCTTCCTGCCGGAGGACCCGGACCGCGCGCTCGACATCGTGCTGGCCCTGCAACAGGCCGGGTACCGCACCATCCGGGTCCGGCCCGCCGACGCGTACCACGGCACCGGCGGCGAGTTCGGAGTGCGCCCCGGCGCGGCCGAGGACGTCCGCCGGGTCTTCGAGGAGCTGGCGGAGCGGGGAACGGACCCCGACCTGCTGGTGCACGCCGTCGGCACGGCCGGCTGGTCGCCGAGCTCCACCAGGAACGTCCAGGACCAACTCGACCGGTCGTTCTACGGTCTTCTCGCGGTGATCCAGTACGGCCTCCGCACCGGCGGAGCCGGTCGGCTGCCCGGACTGCTCACGCTGGTGACGGGCGCCGTCGACGTGTCGGGCGCAGACCCGGTGGAACCGGTGAAGGCGGCACTGCTCGGCACCATGCGCACCATCGCCGCCGAAGTACCTTGGCTCAGCGCCAAGTTGGTCGACACATCGGCGAACACCCCGGTCGAGGAGCTGCGCGAGGAGCTCGGCCGCACGGACGCACCGGTGGTCGCACTGCGCGGCCGGGCGCGCTGGCTCCCCCGCGAGCAGCCGCTCACGGTCCGGCCGGGACAGCAGCAGGCGCTCCGCCAGAACGGGGTGTACGTCATCACCGGCGGACTCGGCGGACTCGGCCTGGAGACGATGCGGCGGCTGGCCGCGACCGGCACCTGCCCGAGGATCGGCCTGCTCGGCCGCACCCTGCCGGCCGAGGGCCCGGAACGCGACCGGCTCCTCGCGGAGGGCGACGAGTGGACGACCCGCGTGACGGCCGCGGTGCGGGAGGCGGTCGCCCTCGGCGCCCAGGTCAGGCCGGTCCGGTGCGACATCGGCGACGTCCGGCAGGTGCGGCGCGCCTTCGACGTCGTCGCCGCCCACTACGGCCCCGTCAACGGACTCCTCCACCTGGCCGGGGTGGCCGGCGACGGCATGCTGCAGGTCCGCCGTCCCGAGCAGGCCGCGGAGGTGCTCCGCGCCAAGGTCACGGGCACCCTCGCGCTCGCCGAGGTGCTGGCCGGCCGGCCCGCCCTGGACTTCGCCGTGTTCTTCTCCAGCCGGGCCGCGGTCGACGGTCTGGTGGGCAGCGGCGACTACGCCGCCGCCAACGCGTTCCTCGACCTGTACGCCCGGACCGCGGGCCTGCCGGCCGCGCGGGTGCTGAGCGTCAACTTCCCCAGCTGGACCAAGGTCGGCATGGCCAGCCGGTCCCCGATGCCGGACGACGGCTCCGTGGGGATCGATCCCGCGGTGGGCACCGAACTACTGCTCTCCCTGCTGCACGCACGGACACCGGAGCAGGTCGCGGTGCGGCCCTTCGTGAACGGCGGCCCCGTGCCGCTGCCGAAGCCGGCGGACGCGGCGGCCGGCCCCGAACCGGACGGGCGGCCGGCGGCGGAGACGGCCCGAACCCCGCAGGCATCACAGGCGTCCCAGGCACCACGGCCGTCGCAGCCACCGCACGCGTCACCGGCCACGCCCGCACCGCGGGCAGCCCCGGCCCCCGGCGGCGAACGGCCGGTCCTCGATCGGATGCGGGAGCTCTGGACGCGCACGCTCGGCACCGAGGCCATCGGGCTGGAGGACGACTTCTTCGACCTCGGCGGCGACTCCCTGGCCGCGGTCAACCTCATGGCGCAGGTCCGGGACACCTTCGGCGTGGAGCTCAGCATCGCGCTCCTCTTCGAGGCACCGACCCTGTCCGACCTCGTCGAACTCCTCGAACAGCAGACCACCGGCCGAGTCAAGGAAGGCACTCCGTGATGTCGAAGAGCGGGTATCCCCCCGCAGCCTGGAACAGGACCGACCACCCGTTCCGTTCCGACGCCGTGATCACCCAGCTCCTGACGGAGGCTGCCGACCGGTATCCCACCGCCCCCGCGATCGTTGTCGGTGAACGGACGGTCCACACCCACGCCGAGCTCCGGGCGGCCGCGAACAGGCTCGCGCACCTGCTCGTCGACGAGCTCGGCGTGACCGTCGGCGACCACGTGGCCGTCGTCGGCCGGCACCGGCCGGAGACCGTGGTGGCACTCCTCGGCGTCGCGCTCACCGGCGCGACGTACGTACCGGTGGACCCGCAGTGGCCGACCGACCGGCTGAGCCACGTGCTGACCTCGACCGGGGCCCGCTGTCTCCTGGGCACCTCCGAGGACCTCACCGACCTGGACCGGCTCGCCGCGGCGGTCGGTGCGCTGACCGACTTCGTGGCCCTGGACGTCACCGGCGAGACGCCCGCCCGCTCCCCCCGGGACCGGATCCTGCGGCAGCGGAAGTCGGCCCGCCCGGCCACCGCGCACCCGGACGCCGAGGCCGCCGCGGACCGGACGAGCCGACTGGTGCTGGCCGAACGGCCGGCCTCGGTCCTCGAACTCGGCTTCGGCCCGGGCACGCTGCTGCACCGACTGGCGCCGAGCGTCGACCTCTACGCCGGAATCGACACCGACGAGGACGCGGTCCGGGCCGGTAACGCCTGGGCGGCGGAACGGGGCCTGTTCGTCGACCTGGTGCGGGGGGACGCCGACGAGGTCGCCACCCTGCTCCCCGGGAGCTACGACGCGGCCGTCATCGCCGACGCCGGCCACCGCTTCGGACGGGACGGCTACCTGTACCCCCTTCTCGACGCACTGGCCGCGGTCGTCCGGCCCGGCGGCCGGGTCGTGCTGGCCGACCTCCTGCCGCCGCCCGGAGCACCCGAGGGGTCGGGACTCACCGTCGACTCCCTCCGGTCACTGCTCGGCACCGCGTGGTCCGCACCCGGGGACGCGGACCCGGCCCCGTCCCGGGACGTCGTCCTGTGCCGCACCACGGCCGACCCGGCGACAGCCGCTCCGGACTCGCCGCCGCCCGCCGAAGCGCTGCCGCGGGTCTGGACCGGTCGGCACGTGCTCCGGCAGCCCGCCACCGAGCTGCCGACCGGGGCCCGCCCCACGGACACGGCCTACGTGATCTTCACCTCCGGATCGACCGGCCGGCCCAAGGGCGTCGCCGTGGCGCACAGCGCGCTGGTCAACGTCGTCCAGTGGGTGAACGACACCTTCGCGGTCGGCCCCGGCGACCGGATGCTGCTGACCAGCTCCTTCTGCTTCGACCTGTCCGTCTACGACGTGTTCGGCATCCTGGCCGCCGGCGCCTCGATCCGGATCGCCGCCGACGACGAGCTCGCCGAGCCCGCCCGGCTGGCCCACATCCTCGCCACCGAGCCGATCACCTTCTGGGACTCGGCGCCGGCCATGCTCGCCTGGGTGCTGCCCTTCCTCGACGCGGCACCGGCCCGCACCCCGCCGAGGGCGCTGCGACTGGTGTTCCTCAGCGGTGACTGGATCCCGGTGTCCATGCCCGACGAGATCCGCGCGGCCTTCCCCCAGGCGCAGGTCATCGCCCTGGGAGGGGCCACCGAGGCGGCGATCTGGTCGAACTCCTACCCCGTCCGCCGGGTCGACCCGGACTGGCCGAGCATCCCGTACGGGCGACCGATCCACAACGCCCGCTACTACGTGCTGGACGAGCGGTGCGAGCAGACGCCGATCGACGTCGCCGGCGACCTCTACATCTCCGGAGACTGCCTGGCTCTGGGCTACCACGGCGATCCCGCCCAGACCGCCCGGCGTTTCGTGCCGGACCCCCGGACGGTCGGCGGGCGGATGTACGCGACCGGCGACCGGGCCCGCTGGCGGCCCGACGGGCAGTTGCAGTTCCTCGGCCGGTCCGACAACCAGGTCAAGATCCGGGGGTTCCGGGTCGAGCTCGGTGAGATCGAGTCCGTCATGGCGGCACTCGATCCGGTCCGGGCCGCCGTGGTGGTGGCCCCCGAACGGGGCGGCTCCCGCTCACTGGCGGGGTTCTACACCTGTCGCGAACCCGGCCTGGATCCCGAGCAGATGCGGGCGGCGCTCGCCGACCGCCTGCCCGGATACATGCTGCCGGCCCGGCTGAGCCTGCTGGACGAACTCCCGCTGACGCCCAACGGCAAGGTGGACCGGGCCGCGCTGGCCGAACTGGCCGGCACCCTGCCGGGCACCGCCACGGAGGTGGCGCATGCGTGAGGACGGCGACGGCGACCCGGTCGCCGCCCGGGTCAGCGCCGCGTGGACCGCCGCGCTGTACGGATCCGATCCGCGCGGCACGCCCCTCGACCCGGGCGAGCGCTTCCTGGCCGCCGGCGGGCACTCCCTGGCCGCGGCCCGGCTGATCGCCCGACTGCGCACCGACCTGGCCGTCGAGCTGCCGGTCTCGGTGATCCTCCGCGACGACCCGCCACTGACCGAACTCATCGACCTGGTCGGCGACCTGGTCGCGCGGCGGTCCGACGAGGCCGCGCCCCCCGGCGACACGCCTCCGCCGCTCTCCACCGACGTGGCCGGCGCGCCCCGGTCGGCACGGCTCGCACCGAGCATGCGCCGGGTGTGGACCTGGCACCGGCTGCACCCCGAATCCCCGGCGTACAACGTGGTGCGGGTGCTCGAAGTCGCCGACCGGATCCAGCCGGCCGCGCTGCGCGCGGCCCTGGCCGACCTGACGAACCGTCACGAGACGCTGCGGTGCTCGGTGGTGGAGCCGAGCCCGGCCCGGCCCGAGCTGTCGGTCGACGACCAGGTCACGGTGCCGCTCTCGGTCGACGTGGTGCGGAGCCCCGACGGCGACCCCGCCGAAGCGGTCGACGCGGCACTGCGCCGCACCGCCGACCGGCCCTTCCCGATGGATGCGGCACCGCTGTGGCGGGTCGGCCTGGTGTACGCCCCGCAGGCAGGACGGTCCTGGCTGATCCTGGTGATGCACCACCTGGTCTCCGACCTGCGGGCCTCGGACCTCGTGCTGGCCGACCTCGCGCAGGCGTACCGCGCCCGCGCCGGCGGCCGCGCACCCGAGTTCGCCGGGCCGGCGCCGAGCCTCCTCGACCACCTGGCCCACGAACACGGCCTGGTGGACACCCCGCGGTGGGAGGAGCAGCTGGACTGGTGGGCCCGGCGGCTCGCCGGCAGCCGGGCGGCCCGGCCGCTGCCGCTGTCCACCGCGGCACCGGCGGAGCGGACCCACCGGGCCACCACCCACACCGTCGAACTGCCGCCCCCGGCCTCCGAAGCGGTCGACCGGGCACTGCACGAGCAGGGACTGACCCCGGCGCTCTACTTCCTGACGGTGGCGAACGCCGTGCTCGGCGCCTGGCGCGGCGAGGACCGGACCGCGGTGGTCGGCCTGCCCAGCGCGCGGATCAACCGGCCCGACGACGAGCGGCTGGTCGGCTTCCTGCTCGACACCCTGCCGCTGCCGCTGCCGACCGACCGCGGGCGGAGCTTCACCGACGCCTGCCGGACCGTGCGCGACGTCTACGCCGGTGCCGCCGACCACGCGCTCCCCGCCTACGACGACATCGTGGACCGGCTCCGGCTGCCGCGCGCCCCCGGTTCCGACAGCCCGCTGATCGAGCTCTGGTTCAACGACCTGACCCGGGCCTCGCCCCCGCCCTCCTTCGGCGGTCACACCGCGACCGAGTACGACCTGCCGCCCGCCTGGGCGCTGTTCGGCCTCAGCCTCTACCTGCACCGCGGACCGACCGGCTTCCGCCTGCACCTGGTCGCCCCGCTCGGTGCCGTCGAGCCGGCGGACCTGGCCGCACTGGCCGAGCAGATCGTGCGGACCGCGACCCGGGCGGCCCTCGACCCGACGGCCTCGCTCGGCGAGCTGCTCGAACCGCCGGCCGGACCGGACGGCGCGGCCGGGCACCCCGGCGGTGCGAGCGCGGTGGAGAGCACGGTGGACCTGGTCCGCCGGCACGCCGCCCGGCGGCCCACCGCGGTGGCACTGACCGACCGGGCCGGCACGCTCGACTACCGCTCGCTGGACGCCCGGATCGACGAGGTGGCGGCGGAGCTCGCCCGCACCGCCGGGTCGAGCGCGGTCGTCGCGATCCCGGCCGCCCGGGACCGCTGGTTGGCGATCCGCCTGCTGGCCTGCTGGCGGGCCGGGGCCACCGCCGTGCTCATCGACGCCAAGTGGCCGCGGCGGCGGCGCGAGCGGGCCCTGGAGATCGCGGCGGTGACGCACGCGTTCCCGTGGTCGGGCGACGGCCCGGCGCAGCCCGTGCCGCACTCCGCTCCCCCGCTCGACGGCGGTCCGAGCGGCCCGGCCTACGTGCTCTTCACCTCCGGCACCACCGGCGACCCGCTCGCGGTCCGGGCGCCCGCCGACCGTGCCGACGCGGCGCTCGCGGACCTCGTCGAGCGCCTGGGCGTCGGTCCGGCGGACCGGGTGTCGATGCTCAGCGGGCCCGCGCACGACCCGGTGCTCCGCGACCTCGGCGTGGCGCTGCGGGCCGGCGCCACGGTGTGCGTGCCACCGCCGGAGCTGGTCGCCGACCCCGCGCGGCTGGGCTCCTGGCTGCGCCGGGAGCGGGTGTCCGTCACCCACGCCACCCCGGCGATGCTGGCGCTGGTGCTGGGCGCCGACCCGGACCCGCTGCCCGACCTGCGCGCCGTGGTGTCCGGCGGCTCACCGCTGTCGGCGGCCACGGTGGGGCTGATCCGCGCCCGGGCGGCCGGGGCCGTCGTCCTGAACGGCTACGGCTGCACCGAGACCCCCCAGCTCGTCATCGCCCACGAGATCGGGCCGGACCAGCCGGTGCCGCGAACGGCGCAGGTCCCGATCGGCGAACCGCTGCCCGGCCGCCGGGTCGAGCTGCGCACGACGGACGGCCGCCGGTGCGACGTCGGGCAGGTGGGAGAACTGTGGGTCGCCGGACCGCACATCGCGGACGGCTACCTCGGGGCCGCGGGCCCTGACCGCTTCGGCGCCGACGAGACCGGTCTGCGCTGGCTGCGGACCGGCGACCTCGCCCGGCGCGACGCCCGGGGCCGGCTGCACCTCGGTGGCCGCCGGGACCGGCAGACCCTCGTCAACGGCCACCGGGTGACGCTGGAGGAGATCGAGTCGGCGGCGCGCGGCCACGCCGGCGTCACCGAGGCGGTCGCCGAGGTCGTCGGCGCGGGCGGGAGCCAGTCCCTGCGGGTGTGGGTGCAGCGGTCGGCGCGGGCGCAGGTCACCGGGGACTCGGTGCGGGCCCACCTGGAAGCGGTGCTGCCACCGACCGTGGTACCGGCCCGGGTGCTGGTGGTGGACCGCCTGGAGCTGTCCGGGAACCTCAAGCCCGTGGCTCCCGGCAGCGTGCCTCCCCCGGTCGGCGACCCGGCCGGGACGACCGCGGACCGACGGGTCCGGGACCTGGCCGGATCCGTGCTGGGGCGGCCGTTCGACCCGGCGGCGAACTTCTTCGACGCCGGGTTCACCTCGGTCTCGCTGCTGCAGCTCAGTGCCGAGCTGGCCGAGCTGCTGGGTCGCCCGGTGGACCCGATCGCGCTGTTCGACCACCCGAACCTGAACGCCCTCACCGCGTTCCTGGTCGCCGGCCCGGCGGACCGGCCCACCGCCGTACCGCCGCCCAGCGGCCGGTCGGACCGGTCCGACCGGTCCGACCGGCTGGCCGGGATCCGGGCCCGCCGCCGGCAGGCACGCGCCGTGGCCCGGCCCCCGGTCGCCCCGGCCGGTGACGCCACCGAGTGAGCTGACAGCACTGCGCGCCGCGAGCCCCCTCCGGGGC
>NZ_JBHXEG010000070.1:0-51849 GCF_042724935.1 Kitasatospora sp. NPDC127060 | reverse complement strand
CCCCTCACCGCCGTCATCCACACCGCCGGCACCCTCGACGACACCACCCTCACCAACCTCACCCCCCACCAACTCCACACCGTCCTCCAACCCAAGATCGACACCGCCTGGCACCTCCACCAACTCACCACCCACACCCCCCTCAAAGCCTTCATCCTCTTCTCCTCCGCCGCCGGCACCCTCGGCACCCCAGGCCAAGCCAACTACGCCGCCGCCAACACCTACCTCGACACCCTCGCCCACCACCGCCACACCCAAGGACTCCCCGCCACCAGCCTCGCCTGGGGACTCTGGACCGACACCAGCACCATGACCAACACCCTCACCGAGACCGACCACCAACGCCTCAACACCACCGGACTCACCCCCCTCACCACCCCCACCGCCCTCACCCTCTTCGACACCACCCTCCACACCCCCCACCCCCACCTCCTCCTCACCCCCACCGACCGAAACGCCCTACGCCGCCACGCACGCAACGGCACGCTCCCGCCGCTCTTCGACCGGCTGGTCCCCGCCCCGGCCCGACAGGCGGCGGCATCCGCCGGCAGCGCGGCGCTGGCCGAACGCCTCAGCGGCCTGGACGAGAACAAGCGGGGACAGGTCCTGCTCGACCTGGTGCGCACGCACGTCGCGACGGTTCTGGGCCACGAATCGGCCGCCGCCGTCGTGCCGGGCCAGGCGCTCAAGGACCTCGGCTTCGACTCGCTCACCGCCGTGAGCCTGCGCAACCAGTTGTCCGCCGCGACGGGCCTCCGACTACCGACCACGCTGGTCTTCGACCACCCCAGCGCGGCGGCCATCGCGAGCCATCTCGGCGAGCAGTTCGACAACGGCGGTGCGGGTCGGCAGGCGCCGGTCCAGGCGGAACTGGAGCGTCTCGAAGCAGCCGTGGCCGCCACGGACCTGGACGACGCGGGCCGGGACCGACTCGGCGCCCGGCTGCAGGCCCTGCTGCTACGGGTCACCGAGACGCGGGGGACGGCGACGGCCGCCGCGGACGGCGACGATCTCGCGTCGGTGACCGACAACGAACTCTTCGACGTCCTCGACCAGGAGCTCGGGCTGGCAGGGCTGGAGGACCGATGACCGGAGGACCTGCCCAGATGGACGCGGTGAAGGAACAGAAGGTCGTCGACTACCTCAGGTGGACGACCGCGGAGCTGCAGGACACCCGGCGGCGGCTCGCCGAGGTCGAGGCCGCCCAGCGCGAACCGATCGCCATCGTGGCGATGGGCTGCCGCTACCCCGGCGGAGTGCGGTCGCCCGAGGACCTGTGGCAGCTGGTGGCGGACGGCGTCGACGCGGTCTCGTCCTTCCCGCGCGACCGCGGCTGGGACCTCGACGCCCTCTACGACCCGGACCCGGAGAAGGCCGGCACCTGCTACACCCAGGAGGGCGGGTTCCTCTACGACGCCGCCGACTTCGACCCCGAGTTCTTCGGAATCAGCCCCCGCGAGGCGATGGCCGTCGACCCGCAACAGCGCCTCCTCCTCGAAACCGCCTGGGAGACCCTGGAGAACGCCGGCATCGACCCCACCACCCTGCGCGGCAGCCGGACCGGTGTCTTCGCCGGCGTCCTGTACGACGACTACGCCGCCCGCCTGATGGAGCGGACGCCGGAGGGCTTCGAGGGCTTCCTCGGGACCGGGAGCGCGAGCAGCGTGGCGTCCGGGCGGATCGCGTACACCCTCGGCCTGGAGGGCCCGGCCGTCACGGTGGACACGGCGTGCTCCTCCTCGCTGGTCGCCCTGCACCTGGCGGCCCGGGCGCTGCGCGCCGGGGACTGCGAGCTGGCGCTGGCGGGCGGGGTGACCGTGATGGCGACGCCCGGCGTCTTCGTGGACTTCAGCCGCCAGCGCGGCCTGTCACCGGACGGGCGCTGCAAGTCGTTCGCGGCCGGTGCGGACGGCACGGGCTGGGGCGAGGGCGTCGGACTGCTGCTGCTGGAGCGCCTCTCCGACGCCCGCCGCAACGGGCACCCGGTCCTCGCCGTGGTGCGCGGCTCCGCCGTCAACCAGGACGGCGCCTCCAACGGGCTCACCGCGCCCAACGGCCCGGCCCAGCAGCGGGTGATCCGCCAGGCCCTCGCCGACGCGCGGCTGGGACCGTCGGACGTGGACGTGGTGGAGGGGCACGGCACCGGCACCGTCCTGGGCGACCCGATCGAGGCGCAGGCCCTGCTGGCCACCTACGGGCAGGACCGGCCCGCCGAACGGCCGCTCTGGCTCGGCTCGGTGAAGTCCAACATCGGCCACACCCAGGGCGCCGCCGGCGTCGCCGGGGTGATCAAGATGGTGCAGGCCATCCGACACGGGGTGCTGCCCAGGACCCTGCACGCCTCCGAGCCGAGCCCGCACGTGGACTGGACGGCCGGCAGCGTCGCGCTGCTGGCCGAGGCCCGCCCCTGGCCGCACGAGAACCGGCCGCACCGCGCCGCCGTCTCCTCCTTCGGGGTCAGCGGCACCAACGCGCACGTCATCGTGGAGGAGGCGCCCGGCCCCGCCGACGCGACGCCGGAGGGCGCCTCGGCGAACGGCACTTCGGCGAACATCACTTCGGCGAACATCACTTCGGCGAACGGCGCCTCGTCGAACGGCACTCCGCTGGACGGCACTTCGCCGAACGGCACTCCTGTGCACGGCACTTCGATGCACGGCACGGCACCGGACGACACCGCGGCCCGGCCGGTCCCGCTGGTGCTGTCGGCCCGGAACGAACCGGCGCTGCGCGATGCCGCCCGCGAGCTGGCCGCCCGGCTCGCCGCCGACCCGGCGCCGCGCCCCGTGGACGTGGCGTTCTCGCTCGCCACCACCCGCACCGCCATGGCGCAGCGCGCGGTGGTCGTCGGCACGGACCGGGCCGAACTGACCCGCGGCCTGGACGCGTTGGCCCGGGGCGACCTGCTGCCCGGCAACGTGGTGGTGGGCCGCGCCGAGCCCGGGCCGGGCGGGCTCGCCTACCTGTTCACCGGCCAGGGCAGCCAGCGCGCCGGCATGGGACGGGCCCTCGCCGCGGCCCACCCGGTGTTCGCCGACGCCCTGGACGAGGTGTGCGCCGAGCTGGACCGGCACCTCGACCGCCCGTTGCGCCCGCTGCTCTTCGGCACCAAGGACCACCCGGACGCCGCGCTGCTGCACCGGACGCAGTACGCGCAGCCGGCGATCTTCGCCGTGGAGACGGCGCTGTTCCGGCTGCTCGGGCACTGGGGGCTGCGGCCCGACTTCCTGTTGGGCCACTCGGTCGGCGAGCTGGCCGCCGCGCATGTGGCCGGGGTCCTCGGCCTGTCCGACGCGGCCGGGCTGGTCGCCGCACGGGCGCGCGCCATGCAGCGGGCCCGGCCGGACGGCGCGATGGTCGCCGTCGAGGCGGCGGAGGAGGAGGTGCTCGCCACCCTGGTCGGCCGGGAGGCCCAGGTGTCGGTGGCGGCCGTCAACGGACCGTCGGCGACAGTGGTCTCCGGGGACGAGGAGGCGGTCCTGGAGGTCGCCGCCCACTGGCGCGCCGAGGGCCGACGGGTCCGGCGGCTCGCTGTCAGCCACGCCTTCCACTCCCCGCACATGGACGGTGTCCTGGCCGAGTTCGGGGAGGCCCTGGCCAGGGTGGCGTTCGCCGAGCCGACCATCCCGCTCGTCTCCAACGTCACCGGCGGGCTCGCTGATCCGGCCGAACTGCGCTCCACCGGCTACTGGTTGGGGCACGCCCGGCAGCCGGTCCGGTTCGCCGACGGCATCCGCACGCTGCGCGCGGCCGGGGTGACCTGCTTCGTCGAACTCGGGCCGGACGCGGTGCTGACCGCACTGGCGCGCGAGTGCCTGCGCGACCGGGGGGACGGCGGGCCGGCGGACACCGCCGGGACGAACGGCGGGCCGACGGCCGGTGGGCAGTCGAGCGGCGGGCCTGCGGGCGGCGGTCGGACGCCCACGCTGGTGCCCGTGCTGAGCGCCCGCCGGCCCGAGCCGCAGACCGCGCTGACGGCGCTGGCCGCGGTCCACGCGACGGGCCGCCCGGTCGACTGGGCGGCCCTTCTCGCCGGCACGGGAGCCGCGCGCGTCCCGCTGCCGACCTACCCGTTCCAGCGCCGGAGCTACTGGCTCAACCCCGTCGCCGACCCGGCCGGGTCAGGCTCCGGGCCGGGGCAGCGATCCCTGGAGTCCCGGTTCTGGGCGGCCGTCGACGAGCAGGACGCCGAGTCGCTCGGCCGGTCCCTGCGGCTGTCGGATGCCCAACTCGCCTCACTGGCCGAGGTCCTGCCCCTGCTGGGCGTTCATCGGCGGCGCGCCGGGTGGCATCACCGGACGCTCTGGCAGCCCGTCGCGGAGGGCCCGGCGGCGGCCGCCCGGCGGCTGCTCCTGCTGGTGCCCGGCGGTCCGGACGACGACGGTCCGGCGGCCCGGCTGGCCGCCGTGCTCGGCGACGCCGCCGACCGCCTCGTGGTGCCCGCCTCGTTCGGGAGCACCGGGGCTGCCGGGGACGCCGACGGCCTCACCGCACTGGTCGGCGCCGCACTGGTGGGCGCCGGACTCGCCGGACGCCCGGAGGGGACGCCCGGCGCGGTCGTGTCGCTGCTCGCCTTCGCACCGGAGCCCGGCCGGGGCCTGGCGCTGACCGCCGCCCTGCCGCAGGCGCTGGACCGGGCCGGGGTGGACGCTCCGCTGTGGGTGCTGACCACCGGCGCGGTCACGGTCGGCCGGCTCGACCCGCCGGTCTCACCGGACCACGCCGCGGTCCGGGGCCTCGGCGAGGCCCTCGTCGGCGCGCACCCGCACCGTACGATCGGCCTGCTCGACCTGGAGGTGCCGCCGGCACGACCCGGACCGCATGCCCCGGCCGCCCCGCACCGCCCGGACGAGGGGGGATCCGACCGGTCCGCACGGCGGCTGGCCGGCCTGCTCTCCGCGCCTCCGGCCGACCCGCGCCTCGCACTGCGCGGTCCCGGGCTCTTCGCCCGGCGGCTGGCCCGGGTCGCCCCGCCCGAGGACGGCCGCGACCTCCCCCGGTGGCCGGAGGGACCGGTCCTGGTCACCGGAGCCGATCCGGTGCTCGGCGGCCACGCCGTCCGCTGGCTCGCCGAGCAGGGCGCCACCCGGTTGGTCCTGGCCGGCCCGGCGGATCCTGCGGCCGGCGCCGCCGGGCCGGCCGATCTCATCGGGACGGCGGAGGAGTCGGGCGCCGAGGTGACGGTGGCGCACTGCCCGGCCGGCGACCGCGAGGCGCTCGCCCGGGTGGTCGCGCAGTGGCCGCCCACGGCCGTGGTGCACCTCGCCCACGCCGGCGGCGCCTCCCCGTGGGCGGCGGTCGACGCCGCGCTCGCGGTCGACGCCGCGACCGCGCACCTCGACCTGGCGGCGTTCGTGGTGTGCTCCTCGGGGCCGGGCGCGCTCGCCGCCCCCGGCGAGGACGGGCCGGCCCCCGTGCACGCCGCCCTGGCGGCGGTGGCCCGGCGACGGCGGGAACGCGGGGGGCGCGCGCTGTCCCTCGCGTTCGGACCGCTCGCCCCCGACCCCGCCGACACCCCCGGCACCATCGACGCCCCCGATCCCTCCTCCCCCGCCGGCCTCCGGCCGCTGCCGGCGGCCCTCGCCGTCGAGGCGCTCGGCTACGCCGTCCAGCCCGGTGCCGGGGACGTGACGGTGGCCGACCTGGACCGGAGGGCCGAGCCCTGGCCCGGGTCCGACCCGCTCTTCGCCGGCCTGCCCGGCTTCGCCTCCGCCGCCTCCGCCGCGTCCGCACCTGGCTCCGCCGCCGGCTCCCCGGCCCCGGCCGTGGATCCGGCGCTGTCGGCCCGGCTCGCCGCCGCGGACCCCGCCGAACGCGCCGCGATCGTGCTGGAGCTGGTCCGCGCCAAGGCGGCGGAGGTCCTGGGCATCGACGCCGCCGAGGGCGTCGGCCCAGACGCCGATCTGCCCACCCTGGGCCTGTCGTCCCTGGCCGCCCTCGACCTGAGTGCCCAGATGCGCGCCGCAGGACTGGACGTGACACCGCAACAGGTCTTCGACAACCCGACACCCGCCAAGCTCGCCGCGTCCGCGTACCCGGCCCGCTAGAAACCCCGGAGGACACCTCCATGCACCACGACATCGTCATCGCCGGCGCCGGACCGGTCGGGCTCATGCTCGCGTGCGAGCTGCGGCTGGCCGGCGCGGAGGTCGTCGTCCTCGACGGCCGTCCCGGTCCCGAGGCCCACTCGCCGGGCGTGGCCGTCAATCCCGGAGTCATCGAACTCCTGGAGATGCGCGGGCTGATGGAGGCCTGCCGCCCGGACGGCTTCGAGTTCCCGATGGCCCACTTCGCGCACATCTGGCTGGACCCGTCCGCGCTCGCCGACCGCTACCCGTACAACTTCTCGCTGCCGCACGGCAGGCTGGTCCACCACCTGGTGGAGCGGGCGCGGGCGCTGGGTGCGGACCTGCGGTTCGGGCACCGGGTGGTCGGCGTCGAGCAGGACGAGCACCTGGTCGAGACGCGGGTCGAGGGTCCGACGGGCGGGCAGACCCTGCGCAGCCGCCACCTGGTCGGCTGCGACGGGGTGGACAGCGTGGTGCGCCGGGCGGCCGGCATCGCGTTCCCGGGGGACGAAGAGCCCTTCCACGGCACGGTCTCCGACTTCTCGGTGACGTCGGACAGCATCCTGCTCCAGCACCTGGGCGCCCGCGAGTACCCGGCGGGACTGCTGGCGGTCAGCCCGCTGGGGCCGGACACGGTCCGGGTGCTGACGGCCGAGTTCGGCGTGCAGCCGCCCGGCGGGGACGACGCGCCGGGACTGACGGAGGTCCAGGGCGCGGTGAGCCGCCTCGCGGGCATCGCGTTCGCCGGTGAGCCGCCGCTCTGGTCGGCCCGCTGGTCCCATGCGACCCGGCTCGCCGAGCGGTACCGTGCCGGGCGGGTGTTCCTCGCGGGGGACGCCGCGCACCGGCACTTCCCTCTCGGCGGGCAGGCGCTCAGTACCGGCCTGGACGACGCGGTGAACCTGGGCTGGAAGCTCGCGGCGGACCTCGCCGGCCGGGCGCCGGACGGCCTGCTCGACAGCTACCACGACGAACGGCACCCGGTGGGGGCCCGGGCCTGTCTGACGACCCGTGCACAGGCGGCGCTGCTGCACCCGCTGACGCCGTTGCGGGAGGTCTTCGCCGAGCTCATCCGGTTCCCGGACGTCAACGAGTACCTGGTCACCATGGTCGGCGGCACCGACACCCGCTATCCGCTGGGGCAGGCCGGAGCGAACGCCGATCCGCTGCTCGGCCGCCGGCTGCCGGGGGTGGCGGCGTCCGCGCGGGCGGTGCCGGGGCTGGCGGCGGCCTGGGAGGCCGGCCATGCGGTACTGCTCGACCTCCGCGACGGAAGCGACGGAGGTGACGGAGGTGACGGAGGCGACGGAAGCGGCGCCGCCGGCACCGGTACCGGCATCGACCTGGCCGGCGAACTCGCGGGCCGGGAGGGCCTGGTGGACCTCGTCACGGCGAAGCCACTGCCCGCTGTGGACGCCGAGGCGGTACTGCTGCGGCCGGACGGCCGGGTCGCCTGGACGCTACGGGCGGAGGGGGACTCCACGGGCCTCGCCGCCGCCCTCACCGCCCTGTTCGGCGAGCCCGCCGCTTCCTAGTCCCGGTCCGACCGGCCCCGGAAAGCACCACCGGAAGCACCACCGAGAACCACCACCGAGAACCACCACCGAGAACCAGCACCGAGAAGCACCACCGAAGAGCACCCCGAACCGCGCCCCGGGCCGAGCCGCACCGGCGCCGGCCCGTCGGCCCTTAGGACCGATTAAGCGCCACGGCACAGCATGACGGTGGCAGGCGAAAGGACGAACATGGACGTGTACGTGCACTCCGCCGGGACGGTGCTGCCCGGCGCGCCGGTGGACATCCCGGCCCTGGCCCGACGGTTCAAACTGCCCCAGGTCTGGGAGCAGTGGGTCGACACCTTCATCGGCACCCCCCTCCGGCACTACTCGGTGGACCTGGACTCCGGCGAGGTCCGCTTCTCCCTGGCCGATCTCGCGGTGACCGCGGCGCAGCGCGCGCTGACGGCCGCCGGGATCACGGCGGCCGAGGTCGACCTGGTCGTGATGGGCACCTCCTCGCCGGACATGCTGATGCCGGCCACGGTCAACGTGGTCGCCGACCGGCTGGGCATCGACGGGGTGCCCGGCTACCAGCTCCAGTCGGGGTGCGCGGGCGCGGTGCAGGCCCTCGACGTGGCCCGGCACATGCTGGGTTCGGGGGCGTTCCGCACCGCGCTGGTGATCGGCGCCGACTCCTGTGCCAAGCACTTCGACCTGACGTTGGACGTCAGCGCGCTGCCGCCCGGCGAGCAGGTCAACGGTGTGCTGTTCGGGGACGGCGCCGGGGCGGCGGTGCTGAGCACGGAGCCGTCGGCGGAGCCGGTCGCGCTGCGCTGGACGCAGGTGCGGTGCGTGGGCCGGAACCGGCCGCCGGGGCAGACCCTGGACTGGTTCGGCGCGGCGGACCGGCACCTCGACCGGCCCGCGGCGGTCGAGGACTACCAGGCGGTCCGCGATTCCGTTCCCCCGCTGGCGGTGGCCACCCTCGACGAGGTGCTCTCGGAACTCGGCTGGGACCGGGACGAGTTGGACTACATCCTGCCGCCGCAGCTGTCCGGCCGGATGACCGCCGAGATCCATGCCCGGCTGGACGTGCCGGACGCCCGGGAGGTCAGCTGCATCCGCGAGACCGGCAACACCGGCAACGCGCTGCCGTTCTTCCAGCTGGAGCGGCTGCTGCCGCGCATGATCGCCGGTGACCGGGCGGTCGGGGTGGCGATCGAGTCGAGCAAGTGGATCAAGGCCGGGTAC
Source organism: Kitasatospora sp. NPDC127060 (assembly GCF_042724935.1). Taxonomy (NCBI): domain Bacteria; kingdom Bacillati; phylum Actinomycetota; class Actinomycetes; order Kitasatosporales; family Streptomycetaceae; genus Kitasatospora; species Kitasatospora sp. NPDC127060. The sequence goes on along the minus strand of NZ_JBHXEG010000070.1, from coordinate 43,031 downwards.
GCCCTGGAGAGGGTCGAGCGATGACCTCCGCCCCCGTCGCCCCCTCGGCCCGCGCGGTGGCCGAGCTGCACGCGGCCGGCCGGCTCGCCGACGACTACCCGCGGGTCCGCGGCCTGCTCGCGGACCTGCCGGACGCCGAACTGGCCAGGGCGGGCCAGGTGTTGGCCCGGCTCGACCCCGACGAGGTGCTGCGCGCGCACCCGTCCGCCCCGGTGGTCGGGGTCGCGGTCACCGGGCACCGCACGCTGGGCACCCTGGTCCCCCCGCTGACCGCGGAACTGGCCCGCCACGGCCTGCTGGCACGAACGCACCTGTCCGCTTTCGACGGATGGGTCTTCGACCTCGGCGACCCCGGCAGCGGCCTGTACGCGGCGCGGCCGGACGTCGTGCTGTGCGTGCTGGACCCGGAGGTGGTCTTCGACGAGGTGCCGCTGCCGTGGACGGCCGCGGACGTCGAACGGGTCCTGGACGAGAAGGTCGCGCTGGTGCGCGGCCTGGCGGCCGCGTTCGGCCGCCGGGGCGCCGGCACCCTGGTGCTCAACACGCTGCCGCTGCCGAGGCGCTTCACCGCGCAGCTGGTCGACTACCGCTCCCGGGCCCGGTTGGGCGCGGCCTGGCGCACCGCCAACGCCCGGCTGCTGGCGCTGGGCGAGGAACTCCCCTCGGTGGTCACCCTGGACCTGGACCCGCTGCTCGCCGAGGGGATCCCCGCGGAGGACGCCCGGCTGGGCCGCTACGCCGGGGTCGGCCTGTCGCCGGCCCTGCTGGCCCGGTACGCCCGCGAGGTCGGGCACCTGGCGCGGCACCTCACCGGGCGGACCCGGAAGGCGCTGGTGTGCGACCTGGACGGGACGCTGTGGGGCGGGGTGCTCGGGGACGACGGCGCGGAGGGCGTGGAACTGGGCGAGACCCCCCGGGGGGAGGCGTTCGCCGCGTTCCAGCGGGTGGTCCGGCAGCTCGGCTCGCAGGGCGTCCTGCTGGCGGTGGCGAGCAAGAACGATCCTGAGCCGGTCGCCGCGGCGCTGCGCGACCACCCGGGCATGGTCCTGCGGCCGGACGACTTCGTCCGGGTCGCGGCGAACTGGCGGCCGAAGCCGGAGAACCTCGCCGAGCTGGCGAAGGCCCTCAACATCGGTGTGGACTCCTTCGTCTTCGTCGACGACAGCGCCTTCGAGTGCGGGATGGTCCGGCACGCGCTGCCCGACGTCGCGGTGGTCCGGCTGGACGAGGAGCCCGCCCGGCACGTCGAACGCCTGCTGTCCGACGGCTGGTTCGACACCCGCGAGCTGAACGCGGACGACCGCGCCCGGTCCGCCCGCTACCGGGAGGAGCTGGACCGGCAGAGCTTCCTGGCCTCGTTCGACTCCGTCGCCGACTACCTGCGCGGGCTCGGGGTGCGGGTGCGGTTCGCGCCCGTGACGGAGGCCGAGGTGGCCCGGGCCTCGCAGCTCACGCTGCGGACCAACCAGTTCAACATGACGGGCCGGCGACTCCAGCCGCCCGAGGTGCGGGCGGCCGCGGACGGCGCCGGGAGCCGGGTGCTCGCCATCCGCTCCGCGGACCGGTTCGGCGACAACGGCATGGTCGGCGTGGTCCTCACCCGGGCCGAGGCCGGCGTCGTGCACATCGACAACTTCGTGCTCAGCTGCCGGGTGTTCTCCCGGGGCATCGAGACGGCCTGTCTGAGTGCCGTGCTGGCGGACGCGAAGGCCGCCGGGGCGCACGCGGTGGAGGCCGTGTTCCGACCGGGCCCGAAGAACGCCGGAGCGCGGGACTTCTACCCGGAGCACGGCTTCACCCGGGCCGGCGAGGCGGACGGCGGTGGCGTGGTCTACCGCCACGACCTGTCCGCCATCGCGGCGCCGCCCGCGCACATCGAGTTCACCGAGTCCCAGGAGGAGAGCAGTTGACGACCATCGAGGACTTCATGGTGCTGGTCCGCGACGAGATCGGGCTGCCGCTCGGGCCCGAGGACGCGGGCCTGCCGCTCGACCGGCTCCCGGGCTGGGACTCGGTGCACCTGCTGACCCTGCTGACCGCCCTGGAGCGGGAGACCGGGCGGCCGGTCTCGCTGCCGGACGTCCTGGCGGCGGGCAGCCTGCGGGAGATCCACCGCGTGGCGGTGGGCGCATGAGCGCCGGGCCGTCCGTGCCGGTCGGGCCGGTCGCCAGGGAGCGGCGCCCCACCCTGTACTTCCTCCGGGAGATCCGGTCGTTCGCGCCGGTGCACCTCGACACCGAGGTCGACATGACCCGGGTCGGGGCGCTCCGGGCGGCCGCGCTCGCCGAGGGCCGCCGCTCGTCGTGGCTGAGCTACGTGCTGTTCGCGGCGGGGCGCGCCCTCGCGGCCCACCCGGCAGCCAACGCCGCGATCGCCGGCCGGGTGCGGCCCAAGGTGGCCCGGTTCGCCTCGGTGAACGGCAAGTTCACGATGGACCACACCACGAACGGGCAGCGGGTGGTGCTGTCGGCGGTCGTCCCCGACCTGCAGACGGCGGGCCTGGAGGAGATCCAGCGGCAGGTCGACCACTACACGGGCGGCGACGCCGAACAACTGCCGGAGTTCGCCGGCGCCCGACTGCTGCGCCGCCTCCCGTGGGTGCTCGGCGAGGCGGCGTACCGCTCGCGGGTCCGCCCGCTGCGCGGCCGGGCCGCCGCCGTCGGCACCGTCGCGGTGACCTCGCTGTCCCACCGCGCGGTGGACGGGTTCCACTCGGTCGGCGGGACCACGGTCACGATCGGCCTCGGGCGGATCACCGACCGGCCCGTGGTGCGCGACGGCGCGGTGACGGTGGCGCCCGTGATGCGGCTGAACCTCACCTTCGACCACCGGGTGATCGACGGCGCGGAGGCCGCCGACCTGCTGACCGACCTCAAGCGCCTGCTGGAGGAGTTCGAGGACGAGCCGCCCCGGGACGGCGGCACCAACGACGTCGGCGAGTTGAAGCAGTTCGTGCTGGCGCACACCCGGGGGCAGAAGGTCGCGGACCACGAGCAGGTGCTGGCCCGGATCCGCGACGACGCGGACGGCGAGGGCTCGTGGGCCGCCGAGTGGACCCGCTCGGCCAAGCGGCTGGAGCTCGAAGGCCGGCTGCTGGACGCGTGCCGCCACTACTCGATGGCCCGGTTCCCGTTCGTGGACGGGGCCGCACGCCGCCGGGCGCTGGACGAGACCGTGCGGACCTTCGACGAGTGGCGCCGGAAGGACCCGGACATCGAGCGGTTGGAGGTGGAGCTGCCGAACGGGCGGGTCGCCGCCTGGGCGACCGGGATGTCCGACGGCGTCCGGCGGCCGCTGCTGATCGTCAGCGGCGGCATCGTCACCGTCAAGGAGCAGTGGGGGCCCACGCTGGCCGCGATCCGGCGCCTGGGCATGGCGGGCATCGTCACCGAGATGCCCGGCGTCGGCGAGAACACCCTGCCCTACGACCGGGACGCCTGGCGGATGCTGCCCGGGCTGCTCGACCACGTGGCCGACCGGGCCGACGTGGCCGACTCGTACGCGCTGGCCCTGAGCTTCAGCGGCCACCTGGCGCTGCGCGCCGCGATGGACGACCGCCGGATCAGGGCGGTGTTGACGGCCGGGGCGCCGGTCAACGGCTTCTTCACCGACCGGGACTGGCAGGCCACCCTGCCGCGGATCACCGTGGACACCCTGGCGCACCTGATGGACCGCAAGTCCGACGCCGCGCTCGACGAGTTGCGGGAGTGGGCGCTGCGGCCCGAGCAGCTCGCCGCGCTGGACATCCCGGTCCGCTACGTCGCCTGCGCGCGCGACGAGATCATCCCGGGCTCGGACGTGTCCCTGCTCCGCACCCACGTGCGGGACTTCCGCAGCCTGGTCCACGACGACGTGCACGGCGCGCCCGCGCACTCGGTGGAGACGCAGCTGTGGCTGATCCGGTCGCTGCTGGGGATCCGCGGCGGGAACGTCCCCGCGGCGCTGACCATCGGCCTGCTCTACCGGTTGGCCCGGCTGCGCGGCGGCGCGGCGCGCTGACGGATCCGGGCCGGGCCGCCGGGACCCCGGCGCGGGGTCCCGGCGGTCGGTGCCGCTACGCGGTGGGCGCGGGGAGCGCGGGGGCGATCCGTTCCAGGGTGGACCGGATCGCCTCCGACAGCGGGACGTTCTGCGGTTCGTCGACCCAGAACTCGATCGCGACCCGGACCGCGTTGACCACCATGGTGGCCAGCAGCCGCGGGTAGACGTCGGCGTGCGGGTCGACGCCGAGCCGCTCGGCGATCCCGGCGGCGAGGGCGGCCTCCCGGGCGGCGTGCGCCTTGAGGTACTCGCCGCCGAGCGGCGAGGTCGCGACGGCCAGCCGCACCTTGGTGACGAGGTCGCGGTCCACGTTGTCGCCGGCCAGGAAGGCGGCGAGCATGGCGTTGACGACCGCTTCGAGCAGCGGTTCGTCGGCCGGCCGGTCCCGCAAGTGCTCGCGGATCGCCGCCGACCGGTCGAGGTCGACCGCGTACAGGGCCTCGTTCTTGCTGCGGAAGTAGTTGCCGAACGAACGGGTGGACATGCCGGCCCTGGCCGCGATGTCCTCGACCCGGACGTTCTCCCAGCCCCGTTCGACCGCCAGGCCGAGCGAGACCTCGCTGAGCGCGCGGCGGACGGCGGCCACCTTGCTGTCCCGAACCGTTGGCGTCACGGCCCCAGCGTCGCACGCGGGTTCCGGCCGGGCAAGTTCCGACACCGCAGGGAATTGCCGAGTCGGCAAGAAGTGCCGGGGCCGGGCCCGGGCCGCCGGGGCCGCCTCCGAGCGCTTTCAGGGCCTCTTTAGGCGGGTCGGATGGACTGGGCCCGTCCGGCCGCACAGACCCCCGGGAGTCCATATGCGCGTCCTGTTCACCCCGCTCCCCGTCGGGAGCCACCTCTACCACCAGGTGTCGCTGGCGTGGGCTTTCCGCGCCGCCGGGCACGAGGTGCGGGTCGCCTCGCAGGCGTCCCTCACCACGACGACCCTCAGCACCGGACTGACCCCGGTCGAGGTGGGCGACGACTACGACTTCATGGCCAGCATGTCGGCCATGCCCGAGGCCCACCGGATCTCGGCGGCCGCCCTGATGGTGCTGTCCGAGGACGAGCGGCGCGCGATGGGACAGCGGCGGTCCGGCCCGCTGGTCGAGCTGAACAAGCGGCTGGCGCCGGACCTGCTGCGGTTCGCCGAGCAGTGGCGGCCCGACCTGCTGGTCACCGACCCGACGCTGTTCGCCTCGTCGCTGGCCAGCGCCGTCCTCGGCATCCCGGTCGTCCGGAACATCTGGGGCCCCGACATCCTCTACGGCCACCCGTTGCAGGGGCAGCCCAACACCGGCTCCGAGCGCGAGCAGTGGCACCCCGAGCTGGTCGAGCTGTTCGACCGGTTCGGGGCGGAGGTCCGCAACGACTACGTCACGCAGACCCTCGACCCCTGGCCGGCCAGCCTGCGCACCTTCGGGCCGGCCAAGCCCATGCCCCGCCGCTACGTGGCCTACAACGGCGCGGGCACGGCACCGGACTGGGTGCTCACGCGCACCGGCCGGCCGCGGGTCTGCGTCACCTGGGGGACGACCACCAGCGCGCTCGGCGGCCGCAGCACCGTCCTCCCGCGCGTCGTCGACGCGCTCGCCGGGCTCGACGTCGAACTCGTGGTCACGGTCAGCAGCATCGACCGGCAGAGCCTCGGGCACCTGCCGGACAACGTGCGGGTCGTCGAGAACCTGCCGCTCCACCTGCTGATGCCCAGCTGCGACGCCATCGTCAACCAGGGCGGCACCGGCTCGGTGCTCACGGCCGCCGCGGCCGGGGTCCCGCAGGTGCTCGTGCCGGAGAACTCCGAGACACCGACCAACTCCATCAGCTTCACCGCCAGTGGCGCGTCCGTCCTGCTGGAGCCGGCCGACCTCACCGCCGAGACCGTCACCGCCGCGGTGACGACCGTGCTGACCGACGACGCGGTCCGGACGTCGGCCGACCGGATCCGCGAGGAGATCGCCGCCATGCCGTCGCCCGCCTCGGTGGTCTCCTCCATCGAGGCCCTGGTCGCCGCCTGACCGCGGGGCACCGGTGCGCGGTCCGCCTGGCAGCACCCCAACGGGCGGACCCCACCCGCTCCGCGCCACCCCCTCTCGTCCGTGACACCAGTGACGCCCGCGACGCCCCAGGAGGGCACCTTGCGCATCCTCTTTCTGCCGGTCGCCGCGACGACCACACCGCTGTTCCACATGGTCCCGCTGGCCTGGGCCTTCCGGGCGGCCGGCCACGAGGTGCGGGTCGCCGCCCTGCCGGACCTCACCCCGGCCGTCACCGGCGTCGGCCTGCCCGCCGTCGAGGTCGGGCACGGCTACGAGCTGATGGACGGCGTGATCCGTTCGCGCGGCGGCCACCGGGTGATCGAGGCCCCGGCGAAGGACTGGGACCGGACCGGGCTGGCCGCCCCGGGCGGCCCGCACGGCGGACCGCCCGCCCCCGGCGACCCGGAGGCCGCCCGGCTGGCCGCGCTCCGCAACGCCACCATGGCCCCGCTCGTCGAGGCCGCCGTCCGGATGGCGCCCGACCTGCTGCGGTTCGCCGAGCGCTGGCGGCCGGACCTGGTGGTGGCCGACACGATGGTGTTCGCCGCGCCGCTGGTCGCCTCGGTCCTCGGGATCCCGCTGGTCCGCCAGACCTGGGGGCCGGACGTCATGCGGGTGATCAGCCAGCCGCTGCAGGGCCTGCCCGGCGCGGGGGACGAAGTCCGCCCGTACTGGCCCACCGGGCTCCCCGAACTGTTCGACCGGTACGGGGCGGAGGTCCGCAACGACTACCCGGTCCGCACCGTCGACCCGTGGCCCACCAGCCTCCAGCTGCCGGGCATCCCCGGGCGGCTGCCGATGCGGTTCGTCCCCTACAACGGCTCGGCGGCCGCACCGGACTGGGTGCTCGACCGCCCCGAGCGCCCCCGGATCTGCGTCACCTGGGGCACCTCCACCTCCGCGCTGGCCGGCGACGAGGCGTTCGTCCTGCCGCAGGTGGTGGCCGGGCTCGCCGACCTGGACGTGGAGGTCACGCTGGCGATCAGCGCCGGCGACCGGGCCAAGATCGGGCCGCTGCCCGGCAACGCCCGGATCGCCGAGAACGTGCCGCTCCACCTGTTCCTCCCGAGCTGCACCGCCATCGTCAACCAGGGCGGGACGAGTTCGCTGCTCACGGCGGCCCTGCACGGCCTGCCGCAGGTGATGATGCCGCAGACGGCCGACAACCCGTTCAACGCGGCCAACTTCGCCGCCGGCGGCGCGAGCATCACCCTGGACCCGACCGAGGCGGGCCCGGCGGAGATCGGGGCGGCCGTCGGCCGAGTGCTCACCGAGGACTCCTTCCGGGCGTCGGCACGGAAGGTGCGCGAGGAGATCATGAGCGCGCCGACGCCGGCCGAGATCGTCCACTCCCTCGTGGCGCTGGTCTGACCGCCGAACGCGCCGCACGCGAAACACCCGAGCACCCGGTACGACCGAGGGGCCCGGCACCGAAGCCCCGGACGAGGGGCCCTGGTGCCGGGCCCCTCGTCCGGGGCGGGTGGCCGCCGGAGCGTCAGCAGCCGATGCTCTGCTCGAAGGAGAAGAACCCGTGCGGGTCGTAGGCGTTCTTCGCCGCCACCAGCCGCGGATAGTTCTCGGCGTAGTACGACTGGCGCCAGTCCGGCAGCGCGGGGTCGATGTAGTTCTGGTAGGTCTCGTGCGCGGAGTACCGGTCGGTGACGGCGAAGCCGTGGTCGATCCACGCCCGGGCGGCCGCCTGCTCCTCGTCGGTGGCCTTGTCGGGCGCCACCACGGTCGCCCAGTCCACCGAGAACCGGGCGTCGCGGTGGACGTAGGCGGTCGCGGTCCGGGAGATGTCGGCGGAGACCCCGCCCAGCGCGAAGACGTGCACCATCCGGGCGTGGCCGGCCCGGCGGTCGGCCTCGAAGGCCCCGAGCACATCGGTCACCCCGGTGACCGGCAGGTTGTCCCGGAACAGCCGTGACCGGCTCAGCTGGAACCCGGTGCGGGGCAGGTCCGCCTGCGGGTTGTTGCCGACCCGGTGGCACTGGGCGACCGAACTGGTCGAGCACTTGAACCAGGACATCATGCCGCCGCGGAAGCCCAGGTCCTGCACGTTCCGGTAGGGCGGCGTGTGGCCGATCGCCGCGGCCAGCGCGTTCAGGTGCGGCGTGAGCTCCTCGGGCGAGCCGAGGAAGGTGCCGTCGGTGAGCAGGAACGGCGCGGCGCCCGGGGAGGCGTCGAGCAGGCCGAGCAGGCAGCGGGCGCCGATCGCGTGGGGGGCCGAGTCGGCCAGCCAGCGCTGCCAGCCGTCCAGCACGTCCGCGGCGATGTCCCAGGGCCAGGCGAGCGTGTAGTTGACCATCCGCGGGACGGTGGTGTGGCGCCGCTCGTAGCGGGTGACGATGCCGAAGTTGCCGCCCCCGCCTCCGCGCAGCGCCCAGAACAGGTCGGGCTGCTCCTCTTCGGAGGCGGTCACCACCTTCCCGTCGGCGAGCACGACCTGCGCCGACACCAGCGAGTCGGCGCCGAGGCCGAGCGCCCGGGTCTGCCAGCCGATGCCGCCGCCCTGGAGGTATCCGCCCATGGCCACGGTCGGACAGATCCCGCCCGCGAGTGCCACGCCGTTGGCGGAGGCCTGGTCGACGACGTCCACCAGCTGGGCACCGGGGCCCAGGACGGCGTTCTGCGGGCCGACCAGGATGCCGTTGAGTTGCGACACGTCGATGATCAGGCCGGTGGTGGTCGAGTAGCCGCCGTAGCTGTGCCCGCCGCTGCGCGGGACGGCCGGTATGCCGTGGTGGTGGGCGAAGGACAGGCAGGTCCGGACGTCCTCGACGTCCGCGCAGTAGGCGATGCCGGCCGGGTTCACGGCGTCGAACGCCATGAAGTTCAGCTGCTTGGCGAGCGCGTAGCCGGGGTCCTGCGGCCGGACCAGGCGGCCCTTCAGCCGGTTCCCCAGCCGGCTCCAGTCGGTCGCCTCGGCCACGCTGGCCGGGGCGGCGCCCATCGAGCCGAGGCCCGCCGCGGCCAGCGCCACCGCGCCGCCCTTCAGCAGTGATCTACGAGTGGGCACGCGTTCATCTCCTTGGTCGTCGTTCAGCTTGGTCGTCGTTAGGCTTCGTCATCGTTCGGCTTCCGTCGTTCGGCTTCCGTCGTTCGGCTTCCGTCGTTCGGCTTCCGTCGTTCGGCTTCGTCGTTCAGCGCGGGGCCGTTCAGTGCGGGACCGTTCAGCGCCGGGCCGTGTGCGCGGCGAGCCGCTCGGTCATCAGGTCCACGATCGGCTGCCGGTGCTCGGCCGGGAAGAAGTGGCCGCCGGGGTAGACGTGCAGGTCGAAGTCGGCCGTCGTGTGCCGTTCCCAGGCGCGGACGTCGTCCAGCGAGGTCTTGGGGTCGGCGTCGCCGGCGAGGGCGGTGATCGGGCAGCCCAACGCCACCTCGCCGACGGGCCGGTAGGACTCGGCGGCCTTGTAGTCGGCCCGGATCGCCGGCAGCGCCGCGCGCATCAGCTCGTCGTCGGCCAGGACGCGGCTGTCGGTGCCGCTGAGCCGGGCCACCTCGGCGAGGAGCCGGTCGTCGTCGAAGGTGTGCACCAGCTCGCCGCCCGCCCGGGAGGGCGCGCGGCGCCCGGAGGCGAACAGCCGCACCAGGGACGCCCCCGGGGCGGCTTCGATCCGGCGCGCCAGCTCGAACCCGAGGGTGGCGCCCATGCTGTGGCCGAACAGCGCCACCGGCCGGTCGAGGAACGGGCGCAGCGCGGCGAAGGCGGCGTCGGCGAGGGCCCCGATGTCGTCGATGCAGGGTTCCTGCCGGCGGTCCTGGCGGCCGGGGTACTGCGCCGCCAGGACGTCCGCACGCTCCCCGACCGCCTGGGCGAACGGGAAGAAGTAGCTGGCCGAGCCGCCCGCGTGCGGCAGGCAGACCAGCCGCACCGGCGCCTCCCGGGCCTCCGGGACGTACCGCCGGAACCAGCGGGCACCCTCGTCCGAGACCGTCGTCATCGGTTCCCCTCCTGTCTCTGCGGCCGTCTCCGCGGCCGTCCCGTCCACCGGCCCGCGGAGTGCCCGACGCTCCCCTCCGCCATTACCGGAATGATCGTACGACCTTCCTACCAAAGCGAGTTGAGGCAGGCGAGCAGGGTCCGCGCCTGGACGTTGACGCAGTTGCGGTGCTGCACCCAGGTCAACAGTTGACGGACCGTCATCCAGCGGAAGTCGGGGTGGGGCTCCATGGCCTCCGGCAGGTCGTCGCAGTCGACGACCAGGTAGCGGCACTCGGCGTGGTAGAAGCGGCCGCCCTCCTCGGAGAGCACGACGTCGTAGCGGACGTTGTCGGTCGCGCCGACCACGTAGTCGTAGAAGCGGGGCCGCCGCTCCGGCGGAGCGTCCGCGTAACTGGCGGGGCTGCACTGGACGGTGGGGCCGAGCTCCACGACGTCCAGGAAGCCGGGTTCGACCGCGGCGCGCATCAGGACGTGCAGGACCCCGTCGATCCGGCGGGTCAGGAAGGCGACGACGCCGACGTCGACGGGGGCCAGCAGGGGCTGGTGCCACGCGTCGACCTCGCGCTGGCCGCGCACCGAGACGCCGATGATGCGGAAGTGCTTGCCCTGCCGGTGCGCGATGTCACTGTCCGACACCCGCCATTCCCGCAGCTCGGTCAGTTCGACCGGTCCGACCGCGAGGTCGGTGTCGACCCGCACGTCGTTGAGCCAGCCGGAGATCTCGGCGTCGGTGTGGCGGCCGTCGGTGTCGGCGGCCCGCAGGGAGCGCCACAGGTCGGCGGCGAACTCCGGGTCGGGCGCGCCCGCCGACGGGCCGCCCGCCTGCTCGCCCACCCGGTCACCGGCCGGCCCGCCCGGACCGTCCGGCGGTCCGTACGGGGCGATCGGCAGGCAGGCGAGGACCGTCCGGGAGTCCATGTTGACCAGGTTCGGCACGGCCAGCAGCCGCCGGATCTGACCGTACGTCAGCCAGCGGAAGTTGTCCCTGACTTCGACCTCGTCGGTGGTCTCCACGACCATGTTGCGGTTGCGCTTGCCCAGGAACCAGGCACCCTGCTCGGACTGGAGCACATCGGCGAGCACCCGGCCCCGGCCGGCCCGCAGGAAGTGGTCCAGGTACGGGATGGCCGCTCCGCCGTGCACCTTGGTGTAGTTGCTCCGGGTGGCCTGCACGGTCGGCGACAACTGGAGCTGTCGGCGGTTTCCCGGCTCGATCTTGGCCTGCACCAGGAAGTGCAGGACGCCCCCGAACTCCTTGGCCAGCAAGCCGAGTATGCCGACCTCGGGCTGGTGGATGAGCGGCTGCTGCCAGGCCTGCCGGTCGGGCCCGGCCGACGTGACGTCCGCCCCCTGGATGCTGAAGAACTTCCCGCTGTCGTGGACGAGCGAGGCCTTGCCCTCGGTGAAGTGCCAGCCCTTGAGCTCGGCCAGTGGGACCCGCTCGACCGTCATCCGGTCGGTCCGCTCGCGCTCGCCGAGCCAGGCCGCGAACTCCTCGTTCGTCGTCAGCACACCCTCGGTGGCCAGCCCCGACCGCGTGACGCGCGGACCGTCGGGCAGGACCTCGGCCGACGCGGACGGCCGACTGAGAATTTCGCTCATTATTCACCCCTCTACAGAAGCGCCGGCACATATTGTCCCGCCCCGCTTTAAATTCACGCTAAAACCGGCCGAATTCCCACCGGATCCCGCCGTTCCGGTGCCCGGATTTAGCATCGCCCAAGGCCCCCGTTAGCGTCCGGTGCGATTCTCGGCGGCAATTCCTATTGACCGATGCGAGGCGGGGAAAGCGGATGAATTCCGACTCGGCTGATCTGGGCCCGACGGCCAACGAGGCGAAGCTGCGCGACTATCTGAATCGGACGACCGCCGGTCTCCGTCAGGTGCGCCGACGCCTCGCGGAGGTCGAGGACCGGGAGCACGAGCCCATCGCGGTGGTGTCCATGGGCTGCCGCTTCCCCGGCGGGGTGGACTCGCCGGAGGCGCTCTGGGAGCTGCTGCTGTCCGAGCGGGACGCCGTCGCCCGCGTCCCCGGCGACCGCGGCTGGGACATCGACGACATCTACGACCCCGACCCCGACGCCCCGGGCAAGAGCTACACCCGGGACGGCTCGTTCCTGGAGGGCGCCGACCGGTTCGACGCCGACTTCTTCGGGATCAGCCCCCGCGAGGCCCTCGCGATGGACCCGCAGCAGCGCCAGCTGCTGGAGGTCGCGTGGGAGACCTTCGAGCGGGCCGGGATCCCGCCCGCGACGCTGCGCGGGACCCGTACCGGGGTGTTCGTCGGCAGCATCGGCCAGACCTACGACCAGAGCCTGGCGCCGGCCGTCGACCAGGTCGAGGGCTACGTCCTGACCGGCACCCAGAGCAGCATCATGTCCGGGCGGATCGCCTACGCGTACGGGCTGGAGGGCCCGGCGCTCACGGTGGACACCGCGTGCTCCTCCTCCGCGGCGGCCCTGCACCTGGCGATCCGGGCGCTGCGCGGCGGCGAGTGCGACCGGGCGCTGACCGGCGGGGTCACCGTCATGGCCACCTCCGCCTGGTACACCGAGTTCAGCCGCCAGCGCGGCCTGGCACCGGACGGGCGCTGCAAGCCGTTCGCCGCCGCCGCCGACGGCCTGGGCTGGGGCGAGGGCGTCGGCCTGCTGATGCTGCGGCGGCTGTCGGACGCCCACCGGGACGGCGACCGCGTGCTGGCCGTGCTGCGCGGCTCGGCGGTCAACTCGGACGGCGCCAGCAACGGCCTGACCTCGCCCAACGGGCCGTCCCAGCAGCGGGTGATCGAGCTGGCACTGGCCGATGCCCGGCTGACCGCCGGGGACGTCGACGCCGTCGAGGCGCACGGCACCGGCACCACGCTCGGCGACCCGATCGAGGCCCAGGCGCTGCTCGCCACGTACGGGCAGGACCGGCCCGGCGGCGAGCCGCTCTGGCTCGGCTCCGTGAAGTCCAACATCGGCCACCCGCAGGGCGCCGCCGGGGTGGCGGGCGTCATCAAGATGGTGCTCGCGCTGCAGCACGGGCTGCTCCCGAAGACCCTGCACGTCGACGCCCCGACGCCGCACGTGAACTGGGACGCGGGCAACGTCCGGCTGCTGACCTCCGCGCGGCCGTGGCCGGAGAGCGGACGGCCGCGCCGCGCCGCCGTCTCCTCGTTCGGTGTCGGCGGGACCAACGCGCACATCGTCCTGGAGGCCGCACCGCCGCGCCCCGAGCGGGCCGCCGACCCGGGCCCGACCGCACCGGGGGCGGCCGCCTCCGACGCCGCCCCCGACGCCGCGCCCGCCGAGGCCGCCGCCCCGCCCCTGCTGGCCGAGGGCGCCCTCCCCTGGCTGGTCTCGGCCCGCAGCGAACGCTCCCTGCGCGGCCAGGCCCAGCGGCTGCTGGACTTCGCGACCGCCCGCCCCGAGCTCCCGTCCGCCGACGCCGCCCACGCGCTGGCCGTCGAGCGCGAGCACCACGAGCACCGCGCGGCGGTCGTCGCCGGCACCCGTGAGGAACTGTTGGAGGGCTTGCGGGCGCTGGCCGACGGCAAGCCCGGCGCCCATGTCGTACGCGGCCGGGGCACCGCCGCCCGAACGGTGTTCGTGTTCCCCGGGCAGGGTTCCCAGTGGGCGCGCATGGCGGTCGACCTGCTCGACGACTCCGCGGTCTTCCGCGAGCACCTGCACGCCTGCGCCGACGCCCTCGCCCCGTACACCGACTGGTCGCTCCTCGACGTGCTGCACGACGCGCCGGGCGCACCGACGCTGGACCGGGTCGACGTGGTGCAACCGGCGCTGTTCGCCGTGATGGTCTCGCTGGCACGCGTGTGGCAGGCCGCCGGGGTCAGGCCGGACGCGGTGGTGGGCCACTCCCAGGGCGAGATCGCGGCCGCCCACATCGCCGGGGCGCTCTCGCTGGACGCCGCCGCACGGATCGTGGCGCTGCGCAGCCGCGCCCTGCTCGACCTGGCCGGTACCGGCGGCATGGCCTCCGTGCCGCTGCCGGCGGCGGAGACCGCGCGGCTGCTGGACCGCCCGGACCGGCGGAGCCTGAGTGTCGCCGCGGTCAACGCGCCGGGCACCACGGTGGTGGCGGGCGCGCCGGAAGAGCTGCGGGAGCTGGTCGACGCCTGCCGGGCCGACCGGGTCCCGGCCCGGCTGATCCCGGTCGACTACGCCTCGCACACCCCGTTCGTGGAGGCCGTCCGGGAGCGGATCGGGGAGGCGCTGGCCGGGATCGTGCCGCAGCCGGTCGGCATCCCGTTCTACTCCACCGTCACCGCGGCACCGCTCGGCGCGGACGAGGCCCTCGACCCGGCGTACTGGTACCGCAACCTGCGGCAGCCGGTGCGGTTCGAGGAGACCACCCGGGCTCTGCTGGCCGACGGGCACACGCTGTTCATCGAGGTGAGCGCGCACCCGGTACTCACCGCCGCGATCCAGGAGACGATCGAGGACGGCGGCGCCGAGGCGGTCGCGCAGGGCACGCTCCGGCGCGACCACGGCGGCCGGGCCCGGCTGCTGGAGTCCTTCGCCGAGGCGCACGTCAACGGCGCCCGCCCGGACTGGGCGCGGATCGCGCCGGGCCGGCCGGCGACGCCCGTCGACCTGCCGACCTACGCCTTCGCCGGGGAGCGCTACTGGCCGGAGGCGGCCGGGGCGGCCGGCGACGTCCGGTCGGCCGGGCTGGGCTCGGCGGACCACCCGCTGCTGGCGGCCGAGACCGTGCTGGCCGACGGCACCGGCCACCTGTTCTCCGGGCGGCTGTCGCTGCGCACCCATCCGTGGCTGGCCGACCACGCGGTGCACGGCTCGGTGATCGTGCCGGCCACCGCGTTCGCCGAACTCGCCCTGCACGCGGCGTTCCGGGTCGGCTGTGGCGAGCTGGCCGAGCTGACCCTGCACGCCCCGCTGGTCCTGCCCGGGCGGAACGCGGTCCGGATCCAGGTGATGGTCGGCGCGCCGGGGCCGGACAGCGCGCGCGCCGTCGGCATCCACTCGCGGCCGGAGGACGACGGCCCGGACTCCGAGGACGTCCCGTGGACCCGCCACGCGACCGGGGTCCTGGCCCCGTCGGCGCCGCCGGCGGAGCAGCCCGCCGAGGAGTGGCCGCCGCCGGGGGCGACCCGGTTGGAGACGGCGGAGGTGTATCCGCGGCTCGGCGCCCTCGGCCTGGAGTACGGCCCGGTCTTCCAGGGGCTGCGGGCCGCCTGGCGGCTGGGTGACGACCTGTTCGCGGAGGTCGAGCTGCCCTCGGGCGCGGACGTCCGGGGGTTCGCCCTGCATCCGGCACTGTTCGACGCCGCGCTGCACGTGACGGCGCTGAGCGGCGCCGAGCACGACGGCCGGACCAGGTTGCCGTTCGCCTGGCGCGGGGTGGCCGTGCACGCCGTCGGGGCGACGGCGGTGCGGGTGCGGCTCACCCTGTCCGGGCCGGACACCGTCGGGCTGTCGATCACGGACCGGAGCGGCGCTCCGGTGGCCTCGGTGGAGGCGCTGACCGTGCGGCCGCTCGCCGACGGGCAGGGCGCCGCGCCGGTCGTCCGCCGGGACGCGCTGTACCGCCTCTCCTGGCAGCCGGTGACGGCCACCGCCGAGCGGGAGGACCCGGCCGACTGGGCGGTGCTCGGCGCGTTCCCGCACCCCGTCGAGTGGCTCGGGGGGCGGCCGCGGGCGGCCGACGACCTCGCGGCGCTGCTGCGGGAGGCCGACGCGGGTGTGCCGCTCCCGGCGACGGTGGTCGTGTTCGCCGCGGCGGAGGACCGGGCCGGAGCCGGAGCCGGAGCCGGTCCGGACGCCGGCGCCGGCGCCGGGGACCCGGTCGACGGCGCCCACGCCACCACCCATCGGATCCACCGCCTGGTCCGGCAGTGGCTCGCCGACGAGCGGCTGGAGGAGAGCCGACTGGTCGTGGTCACCGAGCACGCGGTCGCCGTCCGGGCCGGGGAGCACGTCACCGGCCTGGCCACCGCCCCCGCCTGGGGCTTCCTGCGGGTCGCCCAGCTGGAGCGGCCGGACCGGTTCGCCCTGGTGGACCTCGACGGCCGGGAGTCCTCCGTACGGCGGCTGCCCGAGGCCCTCGCCGCGCAGGAGCCGCAGCTCGCCCTGCGGGACGGCTCCGCCTTCGCGGCCCGGCTGGTCCACGCCGACACCGAGGCGCTGCTGACCCCGCCCGCGGACGCCGCCGCCTGGCGGCTGTCGACCACCGCGGCGGGCACCGTCGACAATCTCGTCCTGGAGCCCTCCCCCGCCCTCGAACGGCCGCTGGCGGCCGGGGAGGTGCGGGTCGCCGTCCGGGCCGCCGGGGTGAACTTCCGCGACGTGCTCATCGCGCTCGGCCTGTACCCGGGCGAGGCGGCCATCGGCAGCGAGGCCGCCGGCGTGGTGCTGGAGATCGGCCCGGAGGTCACCGGCCTCGCGCCCGGCGACGCCGTCATGGGGCTGTTCCCGGAGGGCGCGGTCGGCCCGGTGGCGGTGGCCGACCGGCGCGCGCTGACCCGGGTGCCGTCCGGCTGGACGTTCGTCCAGGCCGCCGCGGCGCCGGTCGCGTTCCTGACCGCCTACTACGCGCTGCACGACCTGGCGGGGCTGCGGCCCGGACAACGGCTGCTCGTGCACGCCGCCACCGGCGGGGTCGGCATGGCCGCCGTCCAGCTGGCCCGGCACTGGGGCGCGGAGGTCTTCGCGACCGCGAGCCGCCCCAAGTGGGACGCGCTCCGCGCGGCGGGCTTCGACGACGCGCACATCGCCGACTCCCGGACGCTCGGCTTCGAGGAGGAGTTCCGGGCCGCGACCGGCGGGGAGGGCGTCGACGTCGTCCTGGACTCGCTGGCCGGCGAGTTCGTGGACGCCTCGCTCCGCCTGCTGCCCCGCGGCGGGTCCTTCCTGGAGATGGGCAAGACCGACGTCCGGGACGCCGACCAGGTGGCGACCCGGCACCCGGGCGTCGCCTACCGGGCGTTCGAGACGGTCGAGGCGGGCCCGGACCACGTCCGGGGGATGCTCGCGGAGCTGGGCCGGCTGTTCGACGAGGGGGTCCTGCACCCCCTCCCGGTCAGTGCCTTCGACGTCCGCCAGGCACCCCAGGCGTTCCGGCTGATGAGCCAGGCCAAGCACACCGGCAAGCTCGTCCTCACCGTCCCCCGGCCGCTCGCCGCCGACGGCACCGTACTGGTGACCGGCGGCACCGGCACGCTCGGCGCGGCGGTCGCCCGGCACCTGGTCGCCCAGCACGGCGTCCGGCACCTGCTGCTGGTGGGCCGGCGCGGCCCCGAGGCGGCCGGCGCCGCCGAACTCCGGGCCGAACTCGCCGGGGCGGGCGCCGAGGTGACCGTGCTGGCCTGCGACACGGCCGACCGGGAGGCCCTGCGCCGGGTGCTCGGCACGATCCCGCCCGAGCACCCGCTCACCGCCGTCGTGCACTCCGCGGGCGTCACCGACGACGCCGCCGTCACCGTCCTGGAGCCCGGTCAGCTCGACCCGGTGCTCCGCCCCAAGGTCGACGCCGCCTGGCACCTGCACGAGCTCACCCGCGACCTCGACCTCACCGCCTTCGTGCTGTTCTCCTCGCTCGCCGGCACCCTCGGCAACCCGGGGCAGGCCAACTACGCGGCGGGCAACACCTTCCTGGACGCGCTGGCCGCGCACCGGCACGCGCTGGGCCTGCCCGCGGTCTCGCTCGCCTGGGGCCTGTGGGAGAGCGCCAGCGGCATCACCGCCGACCTCTTCGCGGAGAAGCAGCACGCCGTCGCGCACAGCCTGCTCACCACCATGTCCGACGCCGAGGCGCTCGCGCTGTTCGACGCCGGGCTCGCCGGGGGCCGCGCCGACCTCGTCCCGGCCGGCATCAACCTGGCCGCGGTCCGGGCGGCCGCCGAGACCCGGGCGGCGCCCGCGGTGCTGCGCGGCTTCCTCCGCCCCGCCCGCCGCCGGGCCGGCGGCCGGACCGCCACGCAGGGCTCGCTGGCGCGGGAGCTCGCCGGCCGCTCCGAGGCCGAGCAGCGCGGTCTGCTGCTGGACCTGGTGCGCGGCAACGTCGGCGCCGTGCTCGGCCACCCCGCGCCGGAGACGATCGACCCCCGGCGCCCGTTCCAGGAGATCGGGTTCGACTCGCTGACCGCCGTCGAACTCCGCAACCGCCTGAACGTCGAGACCGGCCTGCGACTGCCCGCCACCCTGGTCTTCGACCACCCGAGCGCGGCCGCGCTCGCCGAGTACCTGCGCGAACGGCTGGGCGGCCGGACCGAGGGCGCCGCCGTCCGCGTCCGGGCCGCGTCCGGCGGCGCCGACGACCCGGTCGTGATCGTCGCGATGGCCTGCCGCTACCCGGGCGGTGTCCGGTCCCCGGAGGAGCTGTGGGACGTCGTCGACACCGGCCGGGAGACGGTGGCGGGCTTCCCCGAGGACCGCGGCTGGGACCTGGACGGCCTCTTCGACCCCGACCCCGACCACCCCGGCACCTCGTACGTCGACCGGGGCGGCTTCCTGGAGGAGGCCGGGCACTTCGACGCCGAGTTCTTCGGCATGAGCCCGCGTGAGGCGCTGGGCACGGACCCGCAGCAGCGCGTCCTGCTGGAGACCGCCTGGGAGGCCCTGGAGCGGGCCGGCATCCCCGCCGGGACGCTGCGGCGCAGCCGTACCGGCGTCTTCGTCGGCATGACGTCCTACGGGTACCCGGCCAGCGCGTCCCGGGAGGCGGAGGCGGTCGAGGGCTACCTGCTGACCGGTGCGGCCAGCAGCGTCGCGTCCGGCCGGATCGCCTACGCCCTCGGCCTGGAAGGCCCGGCGATGACCGTCGACACGGCCTGCTCGTCGTCGCTGGTGGCGCTGCACCTGGCCGCGCAGTCGCTGCGCAACGGCGAGTGCGACCTCGCGCTGGCCGGCGGCGTCACCGTGATGCCCTCGCCGAGCGTCTTCGTCGGTTTCAGCCGCCAGCGCGGCCTGGCGCCGGACGGGCACTGCAAGCCGTTCGGAGCCGGCGCCGACGGCACCGTCTTCTCCGAGGGCGTCGGCCTGCTCCTGGTCGAACGGCTGTCGGACGCCCGGCGCAACGGGCACCAGGTGCTCGCGGTGGTGCGCGGCTCGGCCGTGAACTCCGACGGCACCAGCAACGGCCTGACCGCCCCCAACGGCCCCTCCCAGCAGCGGGTGATCGAGCAGGCCCTCGCCAATGCGGGCATCACCCCGGCGGACGTGGACGCCGTCGAGGCGCACGGCACCGGCACCACGCTCGGCGACCCGATCGAGGCCCAGGCGCTGCTGGCCACCTACGGGCAGGACCGGCCCGCCGACCGGCCGCTCTGGATCGGCTCGGTCAAGTCCAACATCGGCCACACCCAGCAGGCGGCCGGCGTGGCGAGCGTGATCAAGACGGTCCAGGCGATGCGGCACGGCCGGCTGCCGGCGATCCTGCACGTCGACGAGCCGACGCCGCACGTCGACTGGGAGTCCGGAGCCGTCTCGGTGCTCACCGGGACGGTGCCGTGGCCGGAGACCGGACGGGCCCGGCGGGCGGGCGTGTCCGCGTTCGGCATCAGCGGCACCAACGCCCACATCATCCTGGAGCAGCCGGCCGCCGCCGACCGCGCCACCGCGCCGGCACCCGCCGCCGCCGGCCCGGCCGTCCTGGTACCGGACCCGCGGGGCGCGGCCGCGCTGCCCTGGCCGGTGTCGGGCAGGACGCCGGCGGCGCTGCGCGGTCAGGCCACCCGGCTCGCCGGGTACGCGGCGGGCGGCGCGGCCGAACCGGCCGACACCGCCTGGGCGCTGGCCACCGGCCGGGAGGCGTTCGAGCACCGCGCCGTCGTCCTCGGCCGCGACCGCGACGACCTGGCCGCGGCGCTGGCGGCCCTCGCCGCCGACCGGCCGCACCCGGCACTGGTCCAAGGCCCGGACACCGCGTCCGGGCCGGGCCGAACCGTCCTGGTCTTCCCCGGCCAGGGCTCGCAGTGGGACGGCATGGCCCTCGACCTGCTGGAGCGCTCACCGGTGTTCGCCGCGCACCTGACCGCCTGCGCCGAGGCGATCGACCACCACACCGACTGGTCGCTGCTGGACACCCTGCGCGGCGGCCCGGGCGCGGCCGACCTGTCCCGGGTGGACGTGGTCCAGCCCGCGCTGTTCGCGGTGATGACCTCGCTGGCCGAGCTCTGGAAGTCCGCCGGTGTCGTCCCGGACGCGGTCGTCGGCCACTCCCAGGGGGAGATCGCCGCGGCCTACGTGGCGGGGGCGCTGTCGCTGGACGACGCGGCGCGCGTGGTCGCGCTCCGCAGCAAGGTCCTGACCCGGCTCGCCGGGACGGGCACCATGGCCTCGGTGCCGCTGCCCGCCGAGGAGGTCTCCACCCGCCTGGCCGAGGCCGACGACGTCCACCTGGCCGCGGTCAACGGGCCGGACAGCACGGTCGTCGCGGGCGGCGCGGACGCCGTCCGGGCGTTCGTCGAGCGGTACCGGGCCGAGGGCGTCCGGGCCCGGCTGATCCCCGTCGACTACGCCTCGCACACCCCGCACATCGACGCACTGCGCGACGAGCTGCTGGAGGTGCTGGCCCCCGTCAGCCCGCGGACCGGCACCGTGCCCTTCTACTCCACCCTCACCGGCGCGATCATCGACACCGCCGAACTGGACGCCGACTACTGGTACCGCAACCTGCGGCACACCGTCCGGTTCGCCGAGGCCACCGAGGCGCTGCTCGACAGCGGCCACCGGCTGTTCGTCGAGTCCGCGCCGCACCCGGTGCTGACCGTCGGCATGCAGCAGACCATCGAACGCGCCGACGTCCCCGCGCAGGCCCTCGGCACGCTGCGGCGCGACGAGGACGGCGGCCGCGAGCTGCTGGCCGCCCTCGCCCGGGCCTACACGCACGGCGCCCCGGTCGACTGGACGACGGTGCTCGCCCCCGCCGCCGCCCGGCCCGACCTGCCGACGTACGCGTTCCAGCGCGCCCCGTACTGGCTCAAGCCCTCGGCGGTGGCGGGCGACGTCACGTCCGCCGGGCTGGCCGACACCGGGCACCCGCTGGTCTCGGCCGGACTGTCGGTCGCCGCCGACGGCCGGCGGATCCTCAGTGGGCGGGTCTCGCTGCGCACCCACCCGTGGCTGTCCGACCACCGGGTGGAGGACGCCGCCCTGGTGCCCGGCACCGCCTTCGTCGAACTGGCGCTGTACGCGGCGCGCGAGACCGGCTGCGCGGCGGTGGACGAGATCACCCTGCTCGCGCCGCTGGTGCTGCCCGAGCAGGGCGGTGTCCACCTGCAGGTCGTCGTCCTGGCCGAGGAGGACGGCGCGCGCGCCGTCACGGTGCACTCGCGCCCCGAGTCCGACGACCCCGACGCGGAGTGGACGCTCCACGCCACCGGGTCGCTGACCGCGGCCTCGGGGCCGGCGGCGGAGCCGCTGACCGTGTGGCCGCCGGACGGGGCCGAACGGCTCGACGCCGACGCCGCGTACGACCGCTTCACCGCCAAGGGCCAGGTCTACGGGCCGGTGTTCCAGGGGCTGCGGGCGGTCTGGCGGCGGGACGGTGACCTCTACGCCGAGGTCGCCCTCCCCGAGGACGTCGACCCGGAGGGGTTCGGCGTCCACCCCGCACTGCTCGACGCCGCCCTGCACGCCCTGATGGCGGTGCCGCCCGCACCGGACGACGCGGCCGACGGGTCGACGGTGCTGCTGCCGTTCTCGTGGACCGGTCTCTCGCTGGAGGCGGCCGCCGGCCGCACGCTGCGCGTCCGGGTGCGGTCCGGCGCCGACCGCTCCGTGGGCCTGGACCTGGCCGACGGCGCCGGCCGGCCGCTCGGGCGGATCGGGGCGCTGCGGCTGCGGCCGCTCGTCCAGGGCCCGGGCGGGCTCGGGGCCGGCCGCGGCCGGGGGCCGCTGTTGGCCACCCGGTGGGTCGAGGCCGGCCCGGCCGGAGACGCCGCGCCGTCGCTGGTCCTGGTCGGCGAGACCGGCATCACCGGCGGCCGCGCCCCCCGGTACCCCGATCTGGACGCGCTGCGCGCGGCCGTCGCGGACGGCGCCCCGACACCGCGCGCCGTCGTGGTGGACTGCGGCGCCGCGCAGGCGGGGTCGGGCGACCCGGCCGAGCGGACGCACCGGGCGACCCACCACGCGCTGGACCTGGTCCAGCGGTGGCCGGCCGAGGAGGCCTTCGCCGGGGCGACGCTGGTCCTGCTCTCGCGCGGCGCGGTCGCCGTCACGGACCGGGACGACACACCCGTCACCGCGCACGAGGACGTGCCGGACCTCGCGGCGGCCGCCGTCTGGGGGCTGGTCCGCAGCGCCCAGTCGGAGAACCCGCTCGGCTTCCAGCTCGTCGACGTGGACGCGGACACCACCGAGGACGCGCTCACCGCGGCGATCGCCGCCGGGGAGCCGCAGGCCGCGGTGCGCGGGGGCAGGGCCTACCTGCCGCGGCTGGCCCGGCCGGCTGCGGCTCCGCCCGTACCCGCGCCCTCGACCGCGCCCGTGCCGGTGTCGGCGCCCTCGTCCTTCGGGCCGGGCGGCACGGTCCTGGTGACCGGCGGCACCGGCACCCTGGGCGGCCTCGTCGCCCGGCACCTGGTGACCGCGCACGGCGTCGACCACCTGCTGCTGGTCAGCCGCGGCGGCCCGCTGGCGGACGGCGCCGGCGAACTGGCCGCCGAACTCGGCGGCCTCGGCGCCACCGTCACCGTCACCGCCTGCGACACGGCGGACCGCGAGGCACTCGCCGCGGTGCTCGCCGCGATCCCCGGCGAGCACCCGCTGACCGCCGTGGTCCACGCCGCCGGGACACTGGACGACGCGACGGTGGCCGGGCTGACCCCGGAGCGGCTGGACGGCGTGCTGCGCCCGAAGGCCGACGCCGCGTGGCACCTGCACGCCCTGACCGAGCACCTCGGGCTGTCGGCGTTCGTGCTGTTCTCCTCCGCCGCGGGCGTCCTCGGCGCCCCAGGCCAGGCCAACTACGCCGCCGCCAACAGCTTCCTCGACGCGCTCGCCGCCCACCGGCGGGCCCGGGGGCTGCCCGCGGTGTCCCTGGCCTGGGGCCCGTGGGAGCAGACCAGCGCGCTCACCGCGCGGACGGAGGGCGCCCGGGAGACCGGCGCGGCCCGCCGCGGCCTCGTCCGGCTCACCACGCCGGACGCGCTCGACCGGTTCGACGCCGCCCTCGACGCGGGCCCCGCGGCCCTGGTCCTGGCCGAACTCGACCTGCGGGCACTGCGCGCCCAGGCGGCCGCGGACGCCTTGCCGCCGGTCCTGCGCGGGCTGGTCCGGGTGCCGCCGCGCCGGGCGGACGACACCGGCCCCGCCCTCGCCGAGCGGCTGGTCGGCCGGGACCCGGCCGACCAGCAGGCCCTGGTGGTCGAGGTGGTGCGCGGCCACACGGCCGCCGTCCTGGGCCACGGCTCCCCGGCCGGCCTCGCCACCGACCGCGCCTTCCAGGAGCTGGGCTTCGACTCGCTGACCGCGATCGAGCTGCGCAACCGGCTCAACCGGGCGACCGGGCTCACGCTGCCGGCCACCCTGGTCTTCGACTACCCGACGGTGGGGGCGCTGGCCGCGTACCTGAGGGAGCGCCTCGCCCCGCCGGAGCAGTCGCCGGCCGAGACGGTGCTCGCCTACCTCGACCAACTGGAGGCGGCGTTGGCGGCGTTGCCCCAGGAGGACGCGGACGCGTCGATCGACCAGCGCCTGCGGCTGCTGGCCTTCCGCCCGAGGACGGCATCCGGCGGTCCGAAGGACGCGGGCGCGGCGAACGGATCCGGGAACGGATCCACGGGCGGACCCGCGAACGGGTCCTCGAACGGTGCCGCCGACGGCACGGCGGACGGCGCGGGCGGCGCCGGGATCGGTACGGCCTCGGCCGACGAGCTGATGGACCTGATCGACCGCGAGTTCCGCCAGGGGTGACCGTGGCCAGGGGGCGCGGCTCCGGCCGCGCCCCCTGACACGGAGCCGTCACCGGCCTCACGGGCCGGAACAACAACGGACCCCCTGGGCGAGGACATGATCCTCGCCCAGGGGGTCCGTTGTTGTTCGGCCCGGGCCGCCCGGGCGGTGCCGCGTCCTCAGCCCGCCAGTTCGGCCAGGTCCTCGGCGGTCAGCCGCAGGCCGGCCGCGGCGACGTTCTCCTCCAGGTGCCCCAGGACGCTGGTGCCCGGGATCGCCAGCACCGCCGGCGAGTGGGCGAGCAGCCAGGCCAGCGCCACCTGCTGGGTGGTCGCGCCGTGGCGGGCGGCGACGGCCGCCACCCGGGCCGGGTCGATCTTCTCGCCGCCCCCGCCGAGCGGGAAGAACGGCACGTAGGCGATGCCCTCCTTCTCACAGATCGCGAGGAGGTCGGCGTCGGCCCTGCGGTGCACGTGGAACTGGTTCTGCACCGCGGCGACCGGGGCGATGGCCCGGGCCTCGGCGAGCTGGACCGCGTCCACGTTGCTGACGCCCAGGTGCCGGATCAGCCCCTCGGCGCGCAGCTCGGCCAGGGCCTTGAAGCGGTCGCCGACCGACTCTCCGCCCGGCTCGCCCATACCGCCGACCCGCAGGTAGACCAGGTCGAGGCGGTCCACGCCGAGCCGGCGCAGGTCCTCCTCGACCAGGCCGCGCAGCTGCTCGGGGGTGGCCTCGGCGGTGGGCATCACACCGCCCTCCAGCATGGGGCCGACCTTGGTGGCGATCACCAGGTCGTCGCGGTACGGGGAGAGCGCCTGACGGATCGTCTCGTGCGACTGGAGGTCGCCGAAGCCGTAGAAGCCCGCGGTGTCGATGTGGTTCACGCCGAGTTCGACGGCGCGGCGCAGAACGGCGGCGGCCGACTCGGGGTCGCGCACCGAGCCGCCGAGGGCGATCCGCATCGCTCCGAAGCCGAGCCGGTTGACCCGCAGGTCACCGCCGAGCAGGAAGTCTCCGGCGGAGGCGGCCGTGGTGGTGGTCATGTGTGTGCATCCTCGGGTTGTCGGTTGGACGGGTCAGGTCGGAGCAGGTCGGAGCAGCCGGAGCAGGTCGGAGCAGGTCGGCTCCGAAGAGCTGGGTCGGTACCGGTCCGGGGGCGCCCGCCCGGAGCGCGCCGAGCGGCGCGGACGCGGTCGGCCCGGCGGTGCGGACACCGCCGGGCCGCCGCACGGGCCGGTCAGGCTCCCTGCGGCTGGGCGACCTCGGTCTCCTTCTTCGGCGCCGGCGCGGGCGCCAGCACCGTCTTCGGCAGGAACAGGGTCGGCACGACCGCCAGCGCCAGGAAGCCGACGCTCCACCAGAAGGTGGTGCTGTAGGCGTCCGCCAGACCGGCCGGGGCGACGGTGCCGTCGGGCGCCTTGGTCTGGTCGGACAGCTGGATCTGGAGCACCACACTGATCACGGCGGTGCCCGCCGACAGGCCGAGCTGCTGGAAGATCCGCGAGGCACCGGTCGCCCGGGCGATCTGCTGCGGCGGCAGCCCGACGTAGAGCGCGGTCGACATGGTCAGCACCACCATCGCCAGGCCCACACCGGAGACCAGCATGGCGGTGAGGATGAGGACCCGCGAGGTGCCCGCGTCGAACTGCGTGAAGAAGGCGGAGCCCGCGATGGCGATGACGATGCCCACCGCGCCGACGAGCCGGGGGCCAAGCTTGTTGAACACCCGGCCGAGCAGGACGGAGGTGACCACCGAGCCCACCCCGAAGGCGACCAGCAGCAGACCGGTGCTCATCGGGCTCTCGCCGTGGACCTGCTGCAGGAACAGCGGCTGGATGATGCCGGCACCCATGGTGAGCCCGACCAGCAGCAGCAGGGTGCAGGACGTCGCGAAGCCCCGGTACTTGAACATCTGCATCGACACCAGCGCGTCGACGTTCGGCCGCGCGGCGTGCACGCCGAACCCGGCGAGCAGCGCTCCGCCGACCGCGAGCAGCGCGATCACCTGGCCGCTGCCGAACCCGACCGTGCCCGCCCGGGAGAAGCCGTAGACGACGGCCACCAGACCGGGGACGAGCAGCAGCACCCCGAGCACGTCCAGCTTGGCGGCGGTCTCCGCCCTCATGTTCGGCAGGTTGCGGCCCGCCACCAGGAAGGCGATCGCGCCGATCGGGATGTTGATGAAGAACATCCACCGCCAGTCGAAGCCGTCGACGATGACCCCGCCGAGGACCGGGCCGAGTGTCGGGCCGATCATGCCGGGGATCGCCATCAGGGCGACCAGCTTCGCCCGGTGCTCCATGCCGGCGAGCCGCATCAGCATCGCCTGGCCGACCGGGACCATCATCCCGCCGCCGAGGCCCTGCACCACGCGGGCCACCACCAGCATCCAGATCGAGCCGGACAGGCCGCACAGGACCGATCCGACCAGGAAGACGGCCATCGAGACGATCCACATCGTCCGGGGCCCGAAGCGGTCCGCCGCCCAGCCGGCGAGTGGCATGCCGACCATCAGGGCGAGCAGGTAGGCGGTCACCACCCACTGCAGGGTCGCCACCGAGACCGACAGGTCGTGGGAGAGCGTGTTCAGCGCCACGCTGACCATGGTCCCGTCGAGCTGCATCACCAGCAGGCCGAGCAGGACGACCCCGGCGACCCTCAGCAGCTCGGGTGGTAACCCCTGGCTCTTGCCGGCGGGCTGGACGTCACTCGAACTCTGCGCCATCAGACTCCCTCGCGAACGTCCGCATATCCGGGCCTTTCGATCACGGCAACAGGCTCCCACACGCTTGCGTGCCACGCAACCAATTGCCGATCCTGCAGAAATCTGCTGATCACCTGGAGGTGTCCACCCGGGACCCGACCGCCCGCCCGAACCGCCCGAACCGCCCGGGACCGCCGCCCGAACCGCCGGCCGGGCGGGTCGGGAGGGTTCAGCCCTCCTTTAGCGCGCCGGGCTTCCATGGGCCACCAGCATCCCGAGAGGTGACCCCGTGCGTATCCTTTTCGCCCCGCTCCCCCGAGCTCCCCACCTGTACTTCGTCGCGCCGCTGGCCTGGGCCTGCCGGGCGGCCGGGCACGAGGTGCGGATCGCGGCGCCACCGGACCTCACCGAGGCGGTGGTCCGGGCCGGGCTGACCCCGGCCGAGATCGGCGCCGGACCGCGCGCGGCGGAGCCCGCGGCGCCCACCGCCCCCGGCGGCCGGCCCGCCACGCCCGGCCTCCTCGCCGAGGCGTCCGACGACGAGCGGCGCAGGCTCCTCGACCTCAGGTTCGCCCCGCTGGTCGACACGGCCGTCCGGACCGCCCCCGACCTGGTGCGGTTCGCCGAACACTGGCGCCCCCAGCTCGTCGTCGCCGATCCGATGGCCTTCGCGGCCCCGCTGGCCGCGGCGGCCCTGGACATCCCGCTGCTGCGCCACCTCACCGGGCCCGACATCATGCACCGCACCCACAATCCGATGCACGGGCCGACCACCGGCGACGAGTACACCCCCAACTGGCCCACCGGGCTGGCCGAGCTCTACGCGGAGTTCGGCGCGGCGATCCGCGACGACTACGCGTCGGGCAGCATCGACCCCTGGCCGGGCAGCGTGCAGGTACCGGACGCGCCCGCCCGCATCCCCGTGCGCTTCGTCCCGTACGACGGCGCCGCCGCCGCGCCCGACCGGACTCCGGAGCCGAGCGGCCGCCCGCGGGTCTGCGTCAGCTGGGGCGAGCGGGGCGAGCCCGACGGCGGGGCCGGAGAGGCGCCCGTCCTCACCCGGGTCCTCGACGCGCTCGCCGCCCGGGACGTCGACGTCGTCCTCACCGGCAGCGGGATCGACCGGGTCCGGCACCGCCCGCTGCCGGACCGGATCCGCCTCGCCGACGACCTGCCCCTGCACGCGGTGGTGCCCGCCTGCGGCGCCGTGATCAGCGAGGGCGGCACCAACACCATCCTCACCGCCGCCTCGTTCGGCGTCCCCCAGGTCCTGCTCCCCCTGGTGGAACGGCCGCCCAACGCGGCCAACTTCTGCGAGAGCGGCGCGGGCATCACCCTGAGCGGCACCGGAGCCGACACCGAGGCCATCGGCGCCGCGGTCGACTCGGTACTCGCCGACGGCGGGATCCGGGCCGCCGCCCGGAAGATGCGCGACGAGATCGCCGCCGCCCCGTCGCCCGCCGACCTGGTGCGCACCCTGGAGGAGCTGGCCTGACCGCACCTGCCGGCACCGGCCCGGCGGGACGCCTCCCGGCCTCGGAGGCGTCCCGCCCGCCGGTCGCCGTTCACGACCGCCGAGCGGACACGGTCATCTTCTTGACGCCGTAGAACTCCGAGTCGTGGAACACCGCGTCGCCCGTGGGCCGCAGCTCGCTGAAGGCGTCCAGGAGTCCGTTGAGGGCGATCTCGGTCTCCAGCCGGGCCAGCGGGGCACCGAGGCAGAAGTGGATGCCGTGGCCGAACCCGACGTGGCGGTTCGGGTCACGGTCGATGTCGAACCGCTCCGGCTCCCGGAACTGCCGCTCGTCGTGGTTGGCCGAGAGGATCGACGGCATGACGATCCCGTTGGCCGGGATGACGCCGCCGGCCAACTCCAGCTCCTCGGTGGCGATCCGCAGCGCCCGGGGGAACGGCGGGCGCCACCGGACGACCTCCTCCAGCGCCGCGGGCACCAGGGACCGGTCGGCCCGGATCCGGGCCTCGGCCTCCGGGGTGTCCCCCAGGCAGAGCAGGGTGTTGCCGAGCAGCAGGGTGGTGGTGATGTGGCCGGTGTTGAGCAGCAGGGCCGCGAAGGTGGCCACCTGGAGGTCGGTCAGCCGCTCCCCGTCGAGCTCCGCCGCGGCCAGCGCGCCGAGCACGTCCCCGGTGGACCGCTCCGAGCGCCGGCGCCGGACCTCGGCCACCAGGTACTCGTCGAGCTCCTTGGTGGTGTCCGCGATGGCCTTGGCCGCGGCCTCGTCGGACTCCGAGTCGTCGGCCCGGATGCCGAGCAGCCGGTCGGCGCACTCCCGGAAGAACGCCCGGTCGGCCGGCGAGATGCCGAGCAGTTCGGCGATCACGATGACCGGCAGCGGGTAGGCCAGGTACTCGACGAAGTCGAAGGTGTCGTCCGGGGCGGCGGCCAGCAGCTCCCCGACGATCTCCCGGATGCGGGGCCGCAGGGCGGCGACGGTCTTCGGCGTGAACGCCTGGCTGACCAGCTGCCGCAGCTTCCGGTGGTCCGGCGGATCCTGCCAGGGCAGGTTCGCGCTGAGCTTCTCCTCGCCGAAGACCGGCATGAGCCGGCCGATGTTCGACGAGAAGCGCGCCGGGTCGGAGAACACCTCTTGGACGTCGGTGTACCGGAAGACGAAATAGTGGCCGCGCTCGTCCTGCCAGAGCGGCTGCTCGTCGCGCATGCGCCGCATCCATTCCAGGAGTTCGGCGCCACCGTCGGTGAACAGCGGCATCCGGACGGTTTCGCCCGTGCTCATCACACCTCCCGTATCGGGCCGCGGGATTCCGGCGAATTCCGTTTCGCGGCCCGCGACAGCGGCCCAATTTAGCAACGAAGCGGCGGCCTGTCTCGGGTCGGAATACCCCGGATCGAATATTAGTGAGATTTTAGATTTCACCGTTAGCCTGGCACCCGCCATGGACGAACGAATTCCGACGCACCCGCGGCACCGGTAGTCCCAGGATGCCGGTATTCCCGCGATGTCGGTAATCCCGCGGCGCCGGAAAACCGACGACTCCGGCCGTGCCGCACCGCCGCCGAAACAGGAGCTGCCATGACCGAGGCCACGTCGGCACCGCCCAGTGGCGACCTTCCCCAGGTGCCCGACTTCCCGATGCCGCGCGGCTGCCCGCTCGACCCGGCGCCGATGTACACGCGGCTGCGCACCGAGCGGCCGGTCACCCAGGTCGCGCTGCCGAGCGGGCAGAAGGCCTGGCTGGTCACGAGCTACACGCACGTGCGCGCGCTGGTGACCGATCCGAGGATCAGCTCGGACCACCACCACCCCAACCTGCCGCTGCTCGTCCCGCTCGGCCCCGCCGAGGGGGGCTCCCAGGGCGGGGAGTCCCACGGAATGGGCAACACCCTGGTGGGGCTCGACCCGCCGGAGCACTCCGCGCCGCGGCGGATGGTCATCTCCGAGTTCACCGTCCGGCGCGTCCAGGAACTGCGGCCCCGCATCACGGAGATCGTGGAGAGCTGCATCGACGACCTGATCGCCGCCGGCCCCGGCGCCGACCTGGTGGCCATGGTCGCGGTGCGCGTGCCCTCGATGGTGCTGTCCGAACTGCTCGGCGTCCACCCGCCCGAGCGCGAGTTCTTCCACACCCGCACCTCGGCGATGCTCAGCCGCGCGAGCACCCCCGAGGAACGCCGGACCGCCATGGTCGAACTGGCCACCTTCATCGACGGCCTGATCCGGGAGAAGGAGCAGGAGCCGACCGACGACGTGCTCGGCCGGCTCATCGTGAACAACCGGGAGACCGGGGTGTTCACGCACATGGGCCTGCTCCAGATGGCCTACCTGCTGCTGGTCGCCGGCAACGAGACGACGGCGAACATGATCGCGCTGGGCACCACCGGCCTGCTGGAGAACCCGGCGGTCGTGGCCGAGCTGATCGCGGACCCGAGCCGGATCGGCCGGACCGTCGAGGAACTGCTCCGGTACTTCACCATCTCGGACGTGCTGCTCCGGACGGCCCGCGAGGACATCGAGATCGACGGCGTGACGATCCGCAAGGACGACGGCGTCCTGCTCGGGCTGGGCTCGGCCAACCGGGACGAGAGGGTCTTCGACAGCCCCGACCGGCTGGACATCCACCGGGGCGCGCGGCACCACATGGCGTTCGGCTACGGCATCCACCAGTGCCTGGGCCAGAACCTCGCCCGGGCGGAGCTGGAGATCGTCTTCACCACGCTGTTCGCGCGGCTGCCGGGCCTGCGGCTGGCCGTACCCGTGTCGGAGCTTCCGTTCAAGCAGGACTCCAACACCTACGGCCTGCACGAGCTTCCCGTCACCTGGTGACCGCCTACCCGGCGCCGGCCGAACCGGGCAGCGCCGGGCAGGCCCCCGACGGTCCCGGCAGCCCCGACCACCCCCACCATCCGACCGGAAAGGACACCCCCGTGCGCATCGTCGTCGACCGCGACGTCTGCATCGGCGCCGGCCAGTGCGTGCTCACCGAGCCCCGCGTCTTCCAGCAGAACGACGAGGACGGCATGGTCGAGCTGCGGACCGACCGTCCGGACACCGGCACGGCCGAGACCGTGCTGACCGCCGTCACCCTGTGCCCGTCCCGGGCGCTGTCGATCGAGGCCTGACCGCCCGCAGCGAGGAGGCCGCCGGCCCCGGCGGCCTCCTCCGACGTCTGCCCCGGCGCTCGCCGGTCGTCGCCGGCCGTGCGCCGGCCTCCCCCGACGGGCCGTCGGACACCGATGACGGGAGAAGCCATGGAGACCGAGCAGCCGTCCCCCCTGGCCGGTACCGGCCTGCGCGGCCTGGTCGGCGACCGGGCCGCCGAACTCGGCGGCCGGCACCGCTGGCACCAGCTGGAGTGCGACCTCACGGACGCCGCCGCGGTGGACCGGGCGGTCGCCGGGAGCCCCGCCGAGGTGGTCGCGCACTTCGCCGCGTTCACCGACCTCGACGCGGCGGCGGCGCAGACCGGCGACCGCAGGGGCCCCTGCTACCGGGTGAACGTCGACGGGACCGCGAACCTCGCCGCCGCGTGCCGCCGGCACGGCCGCTACCTGATCCACGTCTCCACCGACTACGTCTTCAGCGGCGACCAGGAGGAGCCGTACCGGGAGACCGACCCGCCCGACCCGCTGGACTGGTACAGCCGGACCAAGCTCTGGGCCGAACGCGAGGTGCAGGAGTCCGGCTGCGCGTTCTCCGTCCTCCGCCCCTCCTTCCCGTTCCGGGCCCGCTACCGGCGCAAGGGGGACCTGGTCCGCACGCTGGTCGACCGGCTCGCCGCCGGGCGGATCCCGCCGATGTTCGACGACACGCTGGTGACCCCCACCTTCGTCGACGAGTTCGCCGCGGCCGTCGAACGGGTGGCGGAACTCCGGCCGCCGGACGGGCTGTTCCACTGCGCGGGCGGCAGCTCGTTGTCCCCCTACGAGCTCACGCTGGCGGTGGCCCGCACCTTCGGCCTCGACGCCGCCCCCGCCGCCCGCGGCCGCCTCGCGGACTACCTGCGCGACGCCGGACGCCCGTACCCGCGCTGGCTGAACGTGTCCAACGAGCACGCGACCCGGGTGCTCGGGGTGCGGTTCTCCCGCATCGAGGACGCCCTGGCGACCATGCGGGACCAACTCGCCCTCAGCGGGGAGCTCCCACGAACTCCCTGATCGAGCCGACCACGTAGTCGATCATCTCGGGGGTGATCCCGGGGTACACCCCGATCCAGAAGGTGTCCTCGGTGACGATGTCACTGACCGACAGGTCCCCCGACACCCGGAACGTGACGCCCGCGTACGCCGGATGACGCGTCAGGTTGCCGCCGAAGAGCCGGCGGGTCGCGATCCGCCGCTCCTCCAGGAACGCCACCAACTCGCGGCGGGTGTACGGCGCGTCCCGCTCGACGGTCAGCACGAAACCGAACCAGCTCGGGTCGGAGCCCGGGGTCGGCTCCGGCAGCAGCAGGCCGGGGACCCCGTCCAGCCCCTCCCGCAGCAGCCTCCAGTTGCGGCGCCGCGCCGCGCCGAACTCCTCGATGCGGCGCAGCTGGGTCACGCCCATCGACGCCTGCAGGTCGGTGCTCTTCAGGTTGTAACCGACGTGGGAGAAGATGTACTTGTGGTCGTAGCCCTGCGGGAGGGTGCCGAGCTCCTGGTCGAACCGCTTCAGGCACCGGTCGTCCTCGCCCGGCTCGCACCAGCAGTCCCGGCCCCAGTCGCGGATCGACTCCACCAGCCGCGCGAGCGCCAGGTCGTTGGTGACCACACAGCCGCCCTCGCCGACCGTGATGTGGTGGGCCGGGTAGAAGCTCACCGTCGAGAGGTCACCGAACGTGCCGGTGAGCTTTCCCCGGTAGCGCGAGCCGACCGCGTCGCAGTTGTCCTCGATCAGGAACAGGTCGTGCCGGCGGGCCAGTTCGGCGACCTCCTCGGCGGCGAACGGGTTGCCGAGCGCGTGCGCGGTCATGATCGCCCGGGTGCGCGGCCCGATCGCGGCGGCGATGGCCTCCGGTGTCGGGTTGTAGGTGCCGAGTTCGACGTCGACGAAGACCGGCACGAGCCCGTTCTGGAGGACCGGGTTGACGGTGGTGGGGAAGCCCGAGGCGGCGGTGATCACCTCGTCGCCGGGGCGCAGCCGCAGGTCCCCGAGCTGCGGTGAGGTCAGCGCGGTCAGCGCGAGCAGGTTCGCCGACGACCCCGAGTTGGTCAGGTGGGCCTTGCGCCGCTTGAAGTACCTGGCGAGGTCGCGCTCGAAGCGGCGCGCGCTCGGCCCCGCCGCGATCCGCATGTCCAACGCCGCCTCGACCAGCGCCGCCCGGTCCTCCTCGTCCAGGACCGCGCCGGAGGTGAGCACCGGTGTCTTCCCCGGGACGAACTCTCCGTCGGTCTGGCTGTGGTGGTAGTCCCTTACCAGCTTCAGGATCGCTTCCTTGTCCTCACCCATGTGGTGGTACCTCCGTAGCCGTTGTCGGTGCGGCGCGTTCCCGCCGGGCGGATCGAGGGCGTGGCTCGGGTCTGCCGGGGCTCCCGGCAGACCGGGGGTACAGGTGTTTCGACCGGCCGGGCCGGCAGGAGCTCCGGGCCGGTCCGGGCCGGTCCGGGCAGCGGGCACCGGCGGCGCGACCGATCGGCCGGGCGCTCCCCAGTGCAGTCGCGCGGGCTAAAGGACGGCTGAAGGACGGTCGCCGTGGCCGCCGGGGCCGATCGCCAGGGCGTGGCGCAGGGCCTCGCGCAGCACCTCGGCGAACGACGGGGCGTTGGTGCTGCTGAGCCAGTACCGGCCGGCCACCCGGACCGCCCCGGCGACCACGGCTGCCGTCACCGCCGGGGCCAGTTCCCAGCGTTCGGCGCCGGTGCGCTCGGCGATCGCGTCGGCCAGCGGCTCCTCGGCCATGCTGAACGCCTTCAGCGCCTCGCCCTGCAGGGCGGGCGTGGACATGATCATGGCGAGCCCGGCCCGGTCGGGTTCGGGGTCGGCGAAGACCTCGACCACCACCGCGATGATGGCCTCACCGAGCGGCTCCTCCGCGGGTCTGGCCCGCAGCGCCCCGCCGAGGCGGCGGGACTGGTCGGTCTGGGCGGCACAGATCGCCTCCTCCCGACTGGAGAAGTAGTTGTTGTACGTCCGGGGGGCGACTCCGGCGGCCTCGGCGATGTCGCGCACCCGGACCAGGGCCAGCCCGTCGGGGCCCTTCTCCACCGCCAGCCGCAGCGCGGCGGCACCGATCGCCTCGCGGGTGGCCTGCTTGGTGCGGGCCCGCATGTCCAGGGGTTCGTCTGCGGTCATGGCTGGTCAGGGGGCTGGCCGGAACGTTCCGGACGATCAGCCGGCCCCCGTCCTCCTCTCGTCGCCCGAAGCCTACGCACTGGCCCGGCCCGCTCGGACACCCGCTCTCCCTGCGGGCCGGTGCCCGACCCCCGTCACCAGGACGCCCTCGGGCAGGCTCACGACGGGGCCTCCGCGGTGGTGTCGACCGGCGCCGGGGCGACCGCGGTGAACCGCCCGTAGCCGCCGCGGAACAGCACCAGCGGCCCGGCCTCGGAGGTGTCCCCGGCCTTGGCGAGCCGGTGCACCCGGGCGACCACGATCATGTGGTCACCCGCCGGGTGCTCGGCCTCCACCGAGCACTCCAGCCAGGCCAGCGCACCGTCGAGGACCGGCATCCCCGAGGGCGACGCCGACCAGGCCACCCCGTGGAACTTGGAGTCCCCGCTGGCGGTGGCCAGCCGCCGGGCCTGCCCGTACTGGCCGGCCGCCAGGAAGCAGATGCCGTGCTGCCGCCCGCCCCGCACCCGGGGCCAGCT
Source organism: Kitasatospora sp. NPDC127060 (assembly GCF_042724935.1). Classification (NCBI taxonomy): domain Bacteria; kingdom Bacillati; phylum Actinomycetota; class Actinomycetes; order Kitasatosporales; family Streptomycetaceae; genus Kitasatospora; species Kitasatospora sp. NPDC127060. Next base: position 8,197 of record NZ_JBHXEG010000070.1, on the reverse strand, counting down.
GGTACTGGTGTGCGCCACGCAGAACGCCACCAGCGGCGGGTCGAGCGAGACGGACGTGAACGAGCTGACCAACAGCCCGACCGGCACCCCGTCGTCCATCCCGGTCACCGCCACCACACCGGTGGCGAAGTGGCCCAGAACCCGCCGGAAGTCGGCCGGGTCGAGCGCGTCGTCCCGGGGCTCGTCCAGCAGGTCGTTCAGTGCTTCGATACGGTTCGCTGCCATCCGGATCCTTCCACGGGTGCTCCCTGAACCGCCGTCCTGGCCGCTGTCCCGGCCATGTTCTCCGGCAGGGCTAATACAGGCCTTGCCTCCGGCTAGGGTCTGTCCGGCTCAGAGCCTCCGCCCGCACGTCCGGGGTGGACGGACGCACTTAGCCCCGACTTAGCGGCCGTTCCGAGAATCGACCTCCACGGGCTGGGAGACCGGCGCCGACGGACGGTGGAGGAATCGCAATGCCGCACCGCGCGAGATGGCGCATCGCCCCCGCAGCTCTGCTCCGCTGGTGGCAGGGGGTCGGAGACCTGGCGTACCTGATGGGCTGGGCATCCCCGCCCCACGACCACCGTCCGGGCGCCGCACCCGTGCCCGACGCCGACGGCGCCGCCCCGCACCCCGCGCCACCCCCGGCCCTGCCGCCCGGCCACCCCGAACGCCTCGCCACCGACCGCATGAGCCCCCTCGAACGCCGGCTCTGGGAAGAACTCGTCCTCCGCTTCCCCCGCTGATCCCCCGTCGGCCCCCGGAGGCCCGCCACACCCGCCCCATCCGTCCCGGGCCGGCCAAAACCCTTCGTCACGGCCGTCTCGACGCCGTACCGTGGTCCGGTCGATGATCTTGGCGCGGGAAGGGCGGGCACACGGCATGCAGCAGTACCAGGGGTGGGTCGACGAAGGCTACGGCGCCGTCGCGGACGCCTTCGCCGGCAACTTCGCCGAGTTCCCCGAACTCGGCTCCGCCGTCACGGTTTTCGTCGGCGGCCGCAAGGTGGTCGAGCTGTGGGGCGGCACCGCCGACGAGCGGACCGGCCGGGCCTGGGCTCAGGACACCGTCGTCCCCGTCTTCTCCTGCGCCAAGGGCGCGGTCAGCATCAGCGCCCTGCTCCTCGCCCAGCAGGGCCGGCTGGACCTGGACGCCCCGATCGCCCGCTACTGGCCCGAGTTCGCGCGCCACGGCAAGCAGGGGATCACCACCCGGATGATCCTCGGCCACCGGGCGGGGATCCCCGTCCTGGACGCCTCGCCCTCCTTCGAGGAGATCGCCGCATGGACGCCGGTGATCCGCGCGATCGAGCAGCAGCTGCCGCTCTGGGAGCCGGGAACCACCTACGAGTACCACGGCCATGTGCTCGGCTTCGCGGTCGGCGAGGTGATCCGCCGGATCACCGGACTGACCCCGGGCGCGTTCCTGCGCAAGGAGATCTCCGAGCCGCTCGGCGGCCTGCCGCTGTGGATCGGCCTGCCGGAGAGCGAACTCCCGCGCCTGGCGCGGCTGGTGGAGGCTGACGGGCGCCGCCCGATGCCCGGGCCGGAGCACCTGCTGACCCGGATCGTCACCATGAACGGCGCCCTGGTCTTCCCCGGCCTGGACGTGCCGCACGGCTGGAACGACCCGGCCCTGCACGCGATCGAGCTGCCCGGCGCGGGCGCCGTCGCCTCCGCCACCGGTCTGGCCGGCCTGTACGCGGCCGCGGCCACCGGGCTGGACGGCGGGCCCCGGCTGCTCTCGCCGGACACCGTGACCGACGCGCTGCGCGAACTCTCGTCCGGCCAGGGCTTCCTGGGCTTCGACATGGGCGCCCGCTGGGGCTCCGGCCTGCTGCTCGACTCCCCCGCGTTCCGCCCGCTCCTCGGCGCGCGCAGCTTCGGCAACGATGGCGCGGGCGGCCAGTTCGCCTTCGGGGACGACGAGTTCGGCGTCGGCTTCGCCTACGTGGCGAACCGGATGATCGGCCACGGCGACGCCCGGGCCAACCGGCTGATCGAGGCGGTGCGCGGGTGCCTGGGGTGACGGACTTCCTCGACCGGCTCACCCGGCTCTTCGCCACCGGCGCCCTGGGTGAACTGCGCTACGGCGCCCCGCTGTCCGAACTCTCCGCGCGCTACGGCGACCCGTGGGACGGCGGCCGGATCCACCGCGAGCGCCGTTGGCCGCACGCCTTCGGCTTCGGCGACGTGCTCACGGTGTTCTGCCGCTGCCGGCAGCTCCGCTCGGTGTCCCTGGCGACCTGGCAGGGTGAGCTCGACCTCCCCGTGGACGGCGGCGGGACGCGGACCTACCGGACCGCCGTCGTCGAGTCCGAACTGACCGCCGCGCTCACCGCGGCGGGCTGCACGTGGCGGACGGTGGAGTACGAGAACCTGCCCGACCAGCGGACCTTGGAGTTCTCGCCCGTCGAGGACGTCTGGGTGGCCCTGATCCTCACCGACCGCGAGAACCGGGAGGACCCGCCGCTCGCGGACTGGATGCTCTACAAGGTGATGATGTGGGGCTGGGACCACGTCGACTGCCCGGGCCCCGACCCGTCTCTCCCGGACGACGGCTGGGGCGCGTCCGAACGCTGAGCCGGCGCGGGGCCGTTCCGTCCCCTGTGCGGAACGGCCCCGCGCGGACCGGCTACTTGAGCAGGAAGTCGTAGACCGCCTGCCGCCCGGCCGGGTCGGCCGCCCGGGTCTGCACCGAGTGCGCCGCACCCGGGACGATCACGACCTTCGGGTCGTGCGTCAGCGTCGCCTGCTGGTACAGCCACTCGTACGGGGTGGAGAGGTCCCGGTCCCCGCCGAGCAGCAGCACCGGCACGTTCGGCAGCTTGCGGTGCGCCGGCGGCAGCGGCGGCACCTGCTCGCGCGGCCAGTCCAGGCAGACCAGCAGGCTGCCCAGCCCGGTCGCGGTGGCCGGGTCGTACGGCCAGGTCTGCTCGGCCGTCAGGTTCTTCCGGGTCCGCTCCAGCGCGGCCGCCCGGCCCGCCACGGGGGTGTCCGAGGAGCCCCACGGGTAGCGCCCGTCGGCGCACAGGGTGGCGGCGTGCAGGCCCTGGCTGAGCAGTTCGGCCGGGGCGGCGTCGTTCCTGTGGACGTCGTCGATGAAGGCCTGGAGCTTCTGCGGGTTGCCGCCGGCCGCTTCGTGCAGGGCTTCCGGCACCCCGCCGTAGTCGGGGTCGGCGAACTCGTAGCTGGTGAGCGCGTCGAGGATCTGCGCGCCGTTGCCGTACTTCCGCACGGTGGCGGCGAGGTCGGCGGCCGGGTCGGTGGTGCAGCCGGTGGCCTGGCAGGCGGTGCGCAGCACCCGGGCGGTGGCGGGCAGCGCGACCAGGTCCATCGGGTCGTAGCCGCCCTGCGGCACGACCGAGTCGAGCACCAGCCGGTCCACGTGCGCGGGGTGGGCGAGGGCGTAGCGCTCGGCGACGAAGGTGCCGTAGGAGACGCCGTCGAGGGTGAGCCGGCGGTCGCCGAGGGCCTGGCGCAGCAGGTCGATGTCGCCGACGGTGTCGGCGCTGCTGTAGTAGCGGGCGTTCGGGCCGAGGGCGGTGGCGCAGTCGGCGATGGACTGCTTGCGGGGCACGGCGAGGTCGGAGGATCCCATGTCCTCCTGGAGGCCCGGGCACTGGAGCGCCCGCTGTCCGGTGCCGCGCTGGTCGTACATGACCAGGCGGTAGTCCTTGAGGACGGGTTCCAGCTTGCTCGCGATCTTGCGCATCAGCGGGACGCCGGGCTGGCCGGGGCCGCCGGCGAGGAAGAGCAGGTCGCCCTTGGGGGCGTCGGCGTTGCCGGTCATCGCCACGTCGATCTGGAGGGTGCCGGGCGTGCGGCCGCTGTGGTCGAGTGGCACGGTGAGGGTGCCGCAGGTGAATTCGGGCGCGCTCTGGCAGGGTGCCTGCCCGGTGATGCCGCCGCCGTGGTGCTGCGGTTCGGCCGGGGCGGCGACGGCGGGGCCGGCCAGGGTGGTGCCGGCGACCACCGCGACGGCGCCCAGCAGGGCGGCGACGCGGCCGCGCGTGCTCGTCATGTTCGTCGGGGTTCCTTCCGCTCGCGCCGCGTCCGTGCTGGCGCGGTCACGGGAGAAGCCTGCGCCGGGGCGACTTCGAAGGCGAGCATTCGTGCCAGGATTCGACCAGGGTCGAAGGGTTGACGACCGAAAGGGCGACAAAGCCGACCGTTCCGGCGGGCAGGAAGCCGACCGGACAGAGGGGTGGACAGCATGATCCGGCTCACGATCGACTCGACCGGGCTCGCCCGCACCCGGTTCGTCGTCTCGCCGTTGCACGAGGCGGTCAACACCCTGATGGCCTCCGGCCTCAACTCCCGTACCGGCCCCTACGCCTGGGTGGGCCGGACCCGCCGGGTGCTGCGGCGGGAGGGGCTGGAGCTGCTGTCCGGGCTCGCGCTGGAGCGGTCGGGGGGCTACATCCCCGACTTCCTCTCCCCCCACCCGACCGGCCCCGAGCCGACGGTGGCGGAGCAGCTGGAGGCCGTCCGCCGCACCCCGCCCGAGCGGGTGCGGGCCGAGCTCGACACCGCACTCCACGGCCTGGCCTCGGCGAAGCTGAGCGGTCGCCAGCTGCCCGACGTGGTGCTGCGCACGCTGGCGCGCGGCCCGCGCCACTTCGCCGAGCGGGTCGCGGACGAGCTGGGCCGGTACTGGGAGGCGGCGCTCGCCCCGCACTGGCCGGACGCCCGGGCGGTGCTGGACGCCGAGATCGACCGGCGCGGCCGCCACCTCGCCCGGTACGGCTCCGGCTCGCTGTTCAACTCCCTGACACCCCGGCTCTCCTGGGCGGACGGGCTGCTCCGGCTGGAGAGCCGCTTCGAGGTGAACCTGCCGGCCCGCATGGTGCTGCTGATGCCGACGCTGGTGAGCCAGGAGATCCACGTGATCCTCGACCCGGTCGACGGCGTGGACCGGGCGCCGACCCTGATGTACCCGATCACACCGTCCGTGCCGGTGCCCCGGGCTCCCGCGCCCGCCCTGGCCCAGCTGGTCGGGCCGACCCGGGCGGACCTGCTGGCCGCACTGGTCGACCCGACGACCACCGCCGCCCTGGCCGCCCGGCACTTCCTCAGCGCCGGAACGGTCTCGTACCACCTGGGGGTGCTGCACCGCTCGGGGCTGGTCAGCCGGGTGCGCAGCGGGCGGGAGGTGCTGTACCGGCGGACGCCGCGCGGGGAGGAGCTGGTGACGGCGCGCTGAGGAGCGCACCGCGAAGGGCGTATGAGCGGGCGTGTGCTCCTGATCTCGCGCCCCTCAGGTCCCTTTCACACCGACGCGCGCGGGAGCACCACCCGCACCCATTCCTCCGGCTGCGACAGGTGCGGAGCGTGACCGGCGCCTCGGTAGAGGTGGCGTTCCGCCTTCTCCAGGGCGAGGTCGATGATGTCCAGCACCTCGCCGTACATCGGCGGACTGTCGTCGCTCTGCGTGAGCAGCACGGGCTCGTTGAAGTCGCCGAGCGCGGTCAGGTCCAGATCCAGCGCGTCCGGGTCCCGCAGCTCGTCCAGGTAGGTCGGGGCGTTGCGGATGAAGGTGTGCCGCACCGGCGCGGGCAGCTGGGCCCACGCTCCCGGTCCGAAGGCGACCGTCTCCACGAACAGCTCCGCCGCCGCGGCCGACTCCGCCTGCTCCAGCAGCTCCCGGACGGCGGCGATCCGGCCGGCGAGTGCGGCGGCGATCGGCCGCAGCTCCGGGTCGGTGAGCAGGACGCCGGTGCCCGGCGGCTCGTGCACGGCGATCCCGCGCAGCAGGTCGGGGCGGACGGAGGCGAGCCGCAGCGCGATCAGCGCGCCGTACGAGTTCCCGCAGACGAAGGCCGGTGCGAGCCCGAGGCCCTCGATCAGCCCGGCCAGGTCTGCGGCGTCCTCGTGCACCGAGCCCTGGGTCAGCGGGTCCTCGCTGCGGCTGTGGCCCCGGCGGTCGTAGGCGACGACGGTGGTGGACTCGGCGAGACCCGGCATCACCCGGGCCCAGGTGTCACCGTCGGTCCACGAGCCGTGCACCAGGACGACGCCGGGGCCTTCGCCTCGGGCCTCGTAGTGCAGCCCGACCCCGTTCACCCTGATCTCGGCCATCACGAGCCTCCCGATGTCGGCGGTGCTCCCTCACCAGCCTGACACAGGCGCGCGGAACGGACAGTCCGGTCAGATCGGGGACTCGAAGAGGTGCGGCTCCCAGTGGCCGAGCCAGGAGGAGGTGGAGGAGGGCTGGTCGAGGCCCTCGGTGGACTCGTCGTAGGGGAGGAAGGAGGTGGGCGCGAACCAGCCCTCGCCGGGGTCGATGCGCAGGCGGAGCAGGCACAGCGGGCGGTGCAGGGCGAGGTAGGTGCGCAGGTCGCCGGTGGAGGGGTGGTGCTGCTCGTAGCGCTCCTGGACGCAGCGGCAGATGGTCAGGATGTCGGTGTCGGCGAGGAGGAGGTAGCGGGGGCCGGGGCCGAGGTTCACGCACAGTCGTCGGCGGGCCTTCCGGCGCTCGCCGTAGCGCAGGTTCTGGTGGTTGTCGACATGGAGGCCGGGGCGTCGGCCCGACTCGGGGAGGACGTGGGTGGTGGACTGCCCGGGCGGGTCGTCGGTGTCACCGAGGGTGATCGGGAGCGGGTCGCCGAGGGTCTCGACCATCGCGGCGACGGTGTCGCGGTCGGTGACGGTGTCGGGGAGCCGGAACAGTTCGATCAGACCGGAGGCGGGGGTGAAGTAGCCGGGGGCGAACCGCTCGGGGTAGCCGCCGGGCAGGGGCTCCCAGGCGGCCGGGTCGGGGACGACGGCGCAGGTCTCGTAGTCGGGCTCGAAGTAGAGCCGGCGGGGGCGGCCGTAGTCGCAACGGGCGTGCAGGGCAGCGGGGTTGCGGAAGGCGATCGCGGCGGGGTGCATGGCGGGTGGACTTCCTTGCGGGGTGGTCGGTGGGGTGGGGGTCAGGCGAGGAGGACGCGCGCCCAGACGCGCTTGCCCGAGCCCCGGCGGACGACGACGCCGAAGTCGAGCGAGAGCTCGCGGACGAGCTGGATGCCCCGGCCGCCCTCGTTGAAGCGGCGCAGCCGGGGCTTCTGGAGCGGCAGGTCGAAGCGCGGGTCCCACACTTCGAGGCGGCAGTCGCCGCCGAACTCCTGGAGGTAGAGGCGGACTTCGCCGTCACCCTGGCAGGCATGGACGACGGCGTTGGTGACGAGCTCGGAGCCGATCAGGACGAGGTCGTCGACCTTGTCGCCGCAGTAGCCCCAGAGGGCGAGTTGGTTGCGGATGTGGCGACGGGCGATGCGGACCGATGTGGAGTGCTCGGTGAGGGTGAGCTCGGAGGTGCGGAGGAGAGGTGTGCTCAACGCGGACATGGGTGCCCCTTCGCTTCGACACGACGTCAGGTACGTGTCTGTGCGGTCACGTTGAGTGTGGAGGAGTTCGATTTGAGTTTGCAACCCAAACAGCTCCAAAGGAGAAACAAATTAGTTGATCTTGATCGTGGCTAGACTGGACCCACACCCAAGGGAGGGCAGCGTTGGGCACGGACCCGTCAGTGATCAGGAACATCCGACTCGGAGAGGAACTGCGGCAGTGGCGGCTGGAGAACAACAAGACGCTGGCCGAAGTCACCGCCGGCTTGAGAGGCTGGAATCCGGCCCGGCTGAGCAAGATCGAGCGAGCCCGTCTACCAGTGAGCGCAGCCGACTTGGCCGCCTACCTGGACCATTGCGGAATCAGCGGGGATGACCGTGCCGAGATCGAGCACCTCGCCACCGACGGTCCTTCGAAACACTGGTGGGAGGACCACGAGTTCGCCGACACCATCAGCGCCGCGTTCGCGGAGTTCCTCGGACTCGAAGCCGATGCGACACACATGCTCGACTACTACCTGTCCGCGTTCCCCGGCCTGCTCCAGACCGAGAGCTACGCGCGAGAAGTGATCGCCGCCGGTCTCGACGGGCTCAGCGACGACCAGAGTGAAGCCGCCGCAGAGATCCGAGTCCTACGCCAACGGCGGCTGACCGAGGAACCCCGGATCAACCTGGAGGCGTACTTCGGCGAGGTCGCTCTTCTGGTCGGCGGCGATCGCGACATTCTGGCTGGTCAGATCCGTCATGTCATAGAGGTGGCACAGCAGTCGAACGTAACCCTGCGCATGGGCCCGCTGAGCGCAGGTCGCCAAGCAATGCTCTCTTCCGGCCTCACACTGATGCACTTCTCCGGTGAAGAGAGCTTCGTCTTCATCGAAGCCGCCG
>NZ_JBHXEG010000069.1:0-51929 GCF_042724935.1 Kitasatospora sp. NPDC127060 | reverse complement strand
TCGAGGACCAGCAGCAGGGGCGCGGTGCGGGCCGCCTCGTCCAGCTGGGTCAGCGCGCCCGCTGGGGGTGGGGTTAGAGGTGTGGGCCGGTCAGATGGGGATGGTGGGGTGGTGGGTGCTGAGGAGGTGCCAGAAGCGGGGGGTGAGGGGTGGGGTGGGGGTACGGGGCTGGGTGGTGGCGCCCCAGTGGGTGGGGATGTGGTGTTCCTGTTGGAGGAGGGGGAGGACGGCGGCGAGGTCGGCTTCCGGGACGGGGACCAGTCGGGCGAGCGGGCGCAGGTGGGGCTGCCAGCGGCCGGTCACGCACTGGCGGAGCAGCCGATCGAGGGCTTCGCGGCGGCCGGTGGCCTCGACCAGTTCGGTCAGGCGCAGGCCGAGTACCTGGGCGAGGGCATGGGTCTGGTCCGGGTCGCCGTCCCAGTGGCCGGTCAGTTCGGCCTGCCGGTAGGTGGGGAGTGGCATTCCGATCCGTTCGGCGACGGTCTCCTGGGGGAGTTCCCGGGACAGGCGGTGGTCTCGCAGGGTCACCGGGCGGCCGTCCATCAACTGGTCGGCCGGGCACCAGAGGGCGCGGGCCAGGGCGATGAACTCGGCTTCGCCGGGCCGCAGCTCGCCGTTCTCCCAGGCGAGCACGTGGCCGGGGAGCAGCCGTACGCCGTGCGCGGCCATGCCCTCGGCGACCTGCTCGGGGGTCAGCCCGAGCCCGGCCCGGTGGGCGCGGGCGGCTCCCGGCGAGAACGGCACCGGGGCGAGGGCGGCGGCGGGTGGCTTTCTGCGGCGCATGGCACCGAACGTAGGTGCGGCCGGCGGCGCGTCCCCAGCCGCCGAACGCACGAAGCGGGGTCGGTCGGCGCTGCTCCGCGCTGGGCGATCGCACAGGGCGGATGCGTGTACGTCGTGTGACCAACCCCTCCGTGACCTCGGTTGACTCCCGGTTCGGGCGCGTGATGGGATCCTGGGGCCAAACGGAGGCATGGAGAGGAAGCCGGTGCGAGTCCGGCGCGGTCCCGCCACTGTCACCGGGGAGCACCCTCGGAATCGCCACGGCGGGTCGTCAGGAGCCGCTGGAAGGCCCGTGGGTGCGTCCGACCCGGAAGCCAGGAGACTCTCGTCACCGGTACGTCGATCCAGGGCGCGGACCCTGAGTGAGGACACCCACGCGATGCAGGCTGCCCCACCGAAGACGGACCCCCGGACAGGGCCCAGCCGCCCGCTGCCGTGCGCCCGCTGACCCGCGCCGCCGCCTTCGCGCTGGGCGCCGTCGCGGGCTACGCCGCCGACGCCCGTTTCGCCGACCCGCGCCGCGGCCACCCCGTCGCCCTGTTCGGCAGCGCCGCGACCCGGCTGGAGCGGCGCCTGTGGCGCGACCACCGGGCCGCCGGGGCCGGGTACACCGCGCTGTGCGTGGGCACGGTCGCGGCCGGGGCGGTCGCCCTGGACCGTACGGTCGGACGGCGTCCGCTGGGCCGGGCCGCGCTGGCGGCCGCGGCGACCTGGACGGTGCTCGGCGGCACCTCGCTGACCCGGGAGGCGCGCACCATCGGACGCTCGCTCGCCGCGGGCGACCTGACGGCGGCCCGGGAGCGGCTGCCGCACCTGTGCGGGCGGGATCCGAGCGCGCTGGACGAGCAGCAGCTCGCCCGGGCGGTGGTCGAGTCGGTGGCCGAGAACACCGCCGACGCCGTGGTGAACGCGCTGACCTGGGGCGCCCTGGCCGGCACCCCGGGCCTGCTGGCCTTCCGCGCGGTGAACACCCTGGACGCCATGGTCGGCCACCGTTCGCCCCGCTACGCCCGGTTCGGCTGGGCCTCGGCCCGGCTGGACGACCTGGCGGGCTGGCCGGGCGCCCGGCTGACGGCGCTGCTGACGGTGGCCGCCGCGCCCGAACCCCGTACCGCCTGGCGGGTCTGGCGCCGGGACGGCTCCGCGCACCCGAGCCCCAACGCCGGTCAGGCCGAGTCGGCCTTCGCGGGGGCGGTCGGCGTGCGGCTGGGCGGGAGTCTTCGGTACCCGCACGAGCCGAAGGGCGCGTCGGCTTCGGGTCACGAGCGCCCGGGGGCGAATGCGGAGCCACAGCCGCGGGTGGAGCACCGGCCGGTGCTGGGGGCGGAGTTGCGGCCGGTGACGGTGGACGACATCGAGCGGGCCTGCACGCTGTCCCGGCGGGTGGGCGCGCTGGCGCTGGGTACGTCGGTCGCGGGGCATCTGGCGGTCCGCCTGTGGATGAGGAGGGGTAGGGCATGAGCAACGCACTGCTGGTCGCGGGGACGACCTCGGACGCGGGCAAGAGCGTGGTGACGGCCGGGATCTGCCGGTGGCTGGTCCGCCAGGGTGTCCGGGTGGCGCCGTTCAAGGCGCAGAACATGTCGCTGAACTCCTTCGTCACCGCCGACGGCGCCGAGATCGGCCGTGCCCAGGCGATGCAGGCGCAGGCCGCCCGGGTGGAGCCGGAGGCGGCGATGAACCCGGTGCTGCTGAAGCCCGGGGCGGACGGCCGCAGCCAGGTGGTGCTGCTCGGCCGGCCGGTCGCCGAGGTGGGGGCGCTGGACTACCGGGAGCGCAAGCCCGTCCTGCTGGAGCGCGCCCTGGAGTGCCTGGCGGACCTGCGCGCCCGCTACGACGTGGTGGTGTGCGAGGGCGCCGGCTCGCCCGCCGAGATCAACCTGCGCGACCGGGACATCGCCAACATGGGCCTGGCCACGGCCGCCGCGCTGCCCGTGGTGGTGGTCGGGGACATCGACCGCGGCGGGGTCTTCGCGGCGATGTACGGGACGCTGGCGCTGCTCTCGGCGGAGGACCAGCGGCACGTCGCGGGCTGGTTCGTCAACAAGTTCCGTGGCGACGCCCGGCTGCTGGCGCCCGGGCTGGAGATGCTGCACGAGCTGACCGGCCGTCCGGTGCTGGGCACCCTGCCGATGCTGCCGGGCCTGTGGCTGGACGCCGAGGACTCGCTGGACCTGTCCACCGTGGTGGACCGGGCGGACGGGCCAGGGCCGCTGGGAGCGGACGTGCTGCGGGTCGCCGTGGTGCGCTTCCCCCGGCTGTCCAACTTCACCGACTTGGACGCGCTGGCCCAGGAGCCCGGCGTGCTGGTGCGCTGGGCGACCCGGCCGGAGGAGCTGGCGGACGCCGACCTGGTGGTGCTTCCCGGCACCCGGGCCACCGTCGCGGACCTCGCCTGGCTGCGCGAGCGCGGGCTGGAGCCGGCGCTGAAGGCGCGGGCGGCGGCCGGGCTGCCGATCCTCGGGGTGTGTGGCGGCTACCAGATGCTGGCGCGCTCGATCGAGGACGAGGTGGAGTCCAGGGCGGGCGCGGTCGACGGCCTCGGGCTGCTGCCGACCCGGGTGCGGTTCGGCGTCGAGAAGGTGCTGGCGCGGCCGGTCGGCGAGGCGTACGGGCAGCGGGTCGAGGGCTACGAGATCCACCACGGGGTGGTGGCGGTGGAGGGCGGCGCTCCGTTCTTCTCCGATGGCACCGGGCACGGCCTGGACGGCTGCCGGGTAGGCTCGGTCTGGGGCACCACCTGGCACGGCGCGCTGGAGAACGACGGCTTCCGCCGCGAACTCATGCGCGAGATCGCCGAGTTGACGGGCCGGGCATTCGTGCCGGCGCCGGACACCTCGTTCGCCGCGGCGCGCGAGGCCCGGCTGGACCGGCTGGGCGACCTGATCGAGGAACACGCGGACACCGACGCGCTGTGGAAGCTGATCGAGGGCGGGGTGCCGGCGGCCGGAACGCTGCCGTTCCTCCCGCCCGGGGCACCTGGGAGTGACACGCATGAGTGACGTCCGCTATCCGTTCACCGCGATCGTCGGCATGGCCGACCTGCGGCTCGGGCTGCTGCTGAACGCGGTCTCCCCGGCCGTGGGCGGCGTGCTGGTGCGCGGCGAGAAGGGCACCGCGAAGTCGACCATGGTGCGCGCACTGGCCGGGCTGCTGCCCGCCATCGCCGTCGTGGACGACTGCCGCTTCGCCTGCGACCCGGCCGCGCCGGACCCGCAGTGCCCGGACGGCCCGCACGCCAGCGCCGGGAGCCGTGAACGGCCCTCCCAGCTGGTCGAGTTGCCGGTCGGCGTGGCCGAGGACCGGATCGTCGGCTCGCTCGACCTGGAGCGCGCGCTGGCCGAGGGCGTCAAGGCGTACGAGCCGGGGCTGCTCGCCAAGGCGCACCGCGGCGTGCTGTACATCGACGAGGTGAACCTGCTCCAGGACCACGTGGTGGACCTGTTGCTGGACGCCGCCGCGATGGGCCGCTCGTACGTCGAGCGCGAGGGCGTGTCGGTGCGGCACGCGGCGCGGTTCCTGCTGGTCGGCACGATGAACCCGGAGGAGGGCGAGCTGCGGCCTCAGCTGCTCGACCGCTTCGGCCTGACCGTCGAGATCGCCGCCACCCGGGACCCGGCCGAGCGCGCCGAGGTGGTCCGGCGCCGGCTCGCCTACGACGCCGACCCGGCCTCGTTCGCCGCCCGGTTCGCCGAGGAGGAGCGGGCGCTCGCCGAACGCATCACCACGGCGAGGGACTTGCTCTCCAAGGTCGAGCTGAACGATGTGGCGCTACGTCAGATCACCGCCGTGTGCGCGGCGTTCGAGGTGGACGGGCTGCGCGCGGACATCGTGATGGCCCGCACCGCGGTCGCGCTGGCCGCCTGGGCGGGGCGGACGGAGGTGCTGGAGGAGGACGTCCGCAAGGCCGCCCAGCTGGCCCTGCCGCACCGGCGGCGGCGCAATCCCTTCGACGCCCCGGGGCTGGACGAGGAGAAGCTGGACCGGACGCTGGAGGAGCACGCCCAGCAGGACGAGCCCGAGGCGCTCTCGGAGGAGTCTTCGCAGGAGCCGGAGGGCGACGGGCCGGAGCCCGAGGACGACGGACCGGGCCCGGACGGCGGCGGTGACGGCGGTCCGGGCGGCGGCGGTGCGCCCGAGCCCTCCGACGACGGCGGCGCCCCGGAGGCCTCCGCCCCCGAGCCGAGCGGCGCCGACACCGAGGCGCCCGCCCCGCAGCCCGTACCGGCCCAACACCCCGCCCCTGCACGGGAGTCCGCCCCGGTCGCGGCCGGGGATCCGTACCGGACCCGGCTGTTCACCGTGCAGGGCACCGGCCACGGCGCCCAGGGCCGCCGCTCCCCCGCCGAGACCACCGGCGGGCACACCGTCCGGGCCCGCCGCCCGCAGGGCACGCTGAGCCGGCTGCACCTGACCGCGACCCTGCAGGCCGCCGCCCCGCACCAGGTGGCGCGCGGGCGGTCCGGCCGGGCGCTGGTGCTGCACAAGGACGACTTCCGCGAACAGGTGCGCCAGGGACGGGAGTCCAACCTGGTGCTGTTCGTCGTGGACGCCTCCGGCTCGATGGCCGCCCGGCAGCGGATGACCGCCGTCAAGGGTGCGGTGCTGTCGCTGCTGATGGACGCCTACCAGCGCCGGGACAAGATCGGCATGATCACCTTCCGCGGCGCGGACGCCGAACTGGCGCTGCCGCCCACCTCCTCGGTGGAGGTCGGCGCCGCCCGGCTGGAGACCCTGCCCACCGGCGGCCGCACCCCGCTGGCCGCCGGCCTGCTGCGCGCCCACGAGGTGCTGCGGGTGGAGCGGCTGCGCGACCCGAACCGGCGCCCGCTGCTGGTCGTGGTCACCGACGGCCGGGCCACCGGCGGCCGCGACGCGCTCGCCCGCTCCCAGCGCGCGGCCACGCTGTTCGCCGCCCAGGGCACCGCGAGCGTGGTGCTGGACTGCGAGTCCGGACCGGTCCGGCTGGGCCTGGCCCGCACCCTGGCCGGGCTGCTCGGCGGCAGCGCCGTCAGCCTGGACGAGCTGCGCGCGGAGGGTGTGGCCTCGCTGGTCCGCGCGAACCGACCCGTCTCCACTTCGATGCGAAAGGCGGCCTGAGCCGACATGCCCAAGGGTGTCCCCGAGAGCGTTCCCGACGACGGCCTGACCACCCGCCAGCGCCGTACCCAGCCGATCACCGCCGTGCACACCGGCCCCGGGAAGGGCAAGTCCACGGCCGCCTTCGGCATGGCGCTGCGGGCCTGGAACCAGGGCTGGTCGGTCGGGGTGTTCCAGTTCGTGAAGTCCGCCAAGTGGAAGGTCGGCGAGGAGAACGCGCTGCGCGTGCTCGGCGCCTCCGGCGAGGGCGGCAGCGTCGACTGGCACAAGATGGGCTCCGGCTGGTCCTGGATCCAGCGCTCCGCCGAGCAGGAGATGACCAGCGAGGAGGCGGCCAAGGAGGGCTGGGAGCAGGTCAAGCGCGACCTCGCGGCCGAGACCTACCGCTTCTACGTGCTGGACGAGTTCACCTACCCGATGCACTGGGGGTGGATCGACCCGGCGGAGGTGGTGGCCGTGCTCAAGGACCGTCCGGGCAGCCAGCACGTCGTCATCACCGGCCGGTACGCGCCCGAGGCGCTGACCGAAGTCGCCGACCTGGTCACCGAGATGACCAAGGTCAAGCACCCCATGGACGCCGGCCGCAAGGGCCAGCGCGGTATCGAGTGGTAGGCCGTTGAGCACCGTCCCCCGCCTCGTCGTCGCCGCGCCCTCCTCGGGCGCCGGCAAGACCACCGTCGCCACCGGCCTGATCGCGGCGCTCGCCGCACGCGGGCTGGCGGTCTCGCCGCACAAGGTCGGTCCGGACTACATCGACCCGGGCTACCACGCGCTCGCCGCCGGGCGCCCGGGTCGCAACCTGGACGCCTTCATGTGCGGGCCGGAGCGGATCGCGCCGCTGTTCCTGCACGGCGCGGCAGGGGCGGACGTCGCAGTGGTCGAGGGCGTCATGGGCCTCTTCGACGGGGCCTCCGGGCGCGGGGAGCTGGCGTCCACCGCACACGTCGCCAAGCTGCTGCGGGCGCCGGTGGTGCTGGTGGTGGACGGCAGCTCGCAATCCCGCTCGGTGGCCGCGCTGGTGCACGGCTTCGCGTCCTGGGACCCTCAGGTGCGCCTCGCCGGGGTGATCCTCAACCGGGTCGCCTCCGACCGGCACGAGCACCTCCTGCGCGAGGCCCTGGAAGAGGGCTCCGGGGTGCCCGTGCTGGGCGCACTGCGCCGCTCGGCGGCGGTGGCCACCCCCTCCCGCCACCTCGGGCTGATCCCGGCGGTGGAGCGCTCGGCGGCGGCACTGAAGGCCGTCGCGGACATGGGCGAGTTGGTCGCGGCCTCGGTCGACCTGGAAGCGGTACTGGAACTCGCCCGCACGGCACCCGAGTTGGACGCCGAACCATGGGACCCGTCGGCCGAGGTGACGCCGGTCGCCGGGCGGCCGCGGATCGCGGTGGCGGGTGGCGCCGCGTTCTCCTTCTCGTACGCCGAGAACGCCGAACTGCTCGGCGCGGCGGGCGCGGAGGTCGTCCCCTTCGACCCGCTGCACGCCTCGGCGCTGCCGGCGGGCACCGCCGGTCTGGTCATCGGCGGCGGCTTCCCGGAGCTGTACGTAAGGGAGTTGAGCGGGAACGCCGAACTGCGCGGCGCCATCGCCGGGTTCGCCGCCGCGGGCGGGCCGATCGCCGCCGAGTGCGCCGGGCTGCTCTACCTGGGGCGGGAGTTGGACGGCCTGCCGATGTGCGGAGCGCTGGACACCACCGCCCGGATGACCGAACGGCTCACCCTCGGCTACCGGGAGGCCGTCGCCCTGCACGACTCCCCGCTCGCCCCGGCCGGCACCCGGCTGCGCGGGCACGAGTTCCACCGCACGGTCTGCGAACCCGGCGCCGGCGAACAGCCCGCCTGGGGCTGGCGCCTGCCGACCGGGCCGCGCACCGAGGGCTTCGCCGCCGGGAACGTGCACGCCTCGTACCTGCACCTGCACTGGGCCGGGGCGCCCGCACTGGCGTCGTCGTTCGCGGGGGCCGCGGCGGCGTTCGATGCCGGGACGCGCCCATGCACGTGATCGTCCTCAACGGCGGCTCCAGCTCCGGCAAGTCGAGCATCGCCCGGCGCCTGCAGGAGCTGCTGCCGGAGCCCTGGCTGCACCTCGGGGCGGACACCATGGTGGAGGCGCTGCCGCCGTGGCTGCTCGGCGGCGGGGAGGGCATCGGCGGACTGAGCGACGGGGACGGCACGGTGGCGGTCGGGCCGGCCTTCGCCCGGCTGGACGCCGCCTGGTCGGCCGGGGTGGCGGCGATGGCCCGGGCCGGGGCACCCGTCCTGGTGGACGAGGTGTTCCTCGGCGGAGCCGCCTCGCAGCAGCGCTGGCGCACGGCGCTGGCGGGCCTGGACGTGCTCTGGGTCGGCGTGCGCTGCGACCCCGCGGTGGCCGCGGCCCGGGAGGCCGCGCGCGGGGACCGGGTCGCCGGGATGGCCGCCGCCCAGGCCTCGGCGGTGCACCGGGGCGTCACGTACGACCTGGTCGTCGACACCTCACGGGCCTCGGTGGCGGACTGCGCCGGGGCGATCCTCGCGCGGCTGTCCGAACGGGGTTGAGCCCCGCCCGGGCGGCCCGGGCGGGCTCCTGCGGTTGACTGTCCGGCAGCACACCCCATTCCCACGGAGGCAAGCCCATGGCCAGGCAGCACGAGTACACCGCCGAGATCGAATGGACCGGCAACCGGGGCACCGGCACCAGCGACTACCGCGCCTACGCCCGCGACGTCGAGGTCTCCGCCGAAGGTCTGCCGGGCATCCCCGGCTCCGCCGACCCCGCCTTCCGCGGCGACCCGGCCCGCTGGAACCCGGAGCAGTTGCTGCTGGTCGCGCTCTCCCAGTGCCATCTGCTCTCGTACCTGCACCAGTGCGCGGTGAACGGGGTCGTGGTGACCTCGTACGTCGACCGGCCGACGGGCACCATGGCCGTGACGCCGGAGGGCGGGCGCTTCACCTCGGCGGTGCTGCGCCCCCGGGTCGAGGTCGCCGAGCCGGGCATGGTGGAGCGGGCGCTCGCCCTGCACGCGGCGGCGAACCGGGGCTGCTTCATCGCCAACTCGGTCGACTTCCCGGTGCGGCACGAAGCCGAGGTGACGGTGGCGGTCACGGGGTAGGGCGGGTCGGGCGAGCCCGACGGATCTCGTCGGATCAGAGCGCGAGGGTCTGCCAGCCCCGGGTGATCTGCTCGTGGACGGCCGTCGGGTCGAGGGCCGTCGGCTGGGCCGCCGCCAGTGCCGCCAGCAGGCCGGTGCCGTCCGCCGGGCGCTGGGCCGGGTCGACGGCCAGGGCTCGGCGGACCACGGCGGCGAGCGTCGGGTCGAGGGCCTCGACCGCAGCCAGTGCGGCCGGCTCGGGCCCGGTGTCCACGATCCGGCGGATCACCGCGCCCGTGTTGGTCGCCGCGAACGGGCTCGCGCCGTGCGCCGCGCACACCACGCAGCACGCCCAGGCCCACACGTCGGCCGCCGCGCCGACCCGCTCGTCGCCGAACTGCTCCGGCGCCATGTACGTCAGGGTGCCCGGACCGCCGCCGGTGGCGGTCAGCCGGGTGCCGTCCACGATCGCCGCGATGCCGAAGTCCAGCAGGCGCGGACCGGCCGTGGTGAGCATGATGTTGGCGGGCTTGAGGTCCCGGTGGACCAGCCCGAGCCGGTGCACCCCGGACAGCGCCACGGCCAGCGCCAGCGCGAGGGCGCGCAGGGCCTCGGCCGAACGGATCGGCCCCTGCTCGCGCAGATGGGCGTCCAGCGGGCGGCCGTCCAGCAACTCCATGGCCAGGTACGGGCGTCCGGCGTCCACGCCGGTGTCGAGCACCCGGGCGGTGTAGGCGCCGGGGACCATCGACAACACCTCGGACTCACGCTGGAAGCGGCGCAACAGGTCGGCGTCGTGGAGGAGTTCGAGGTTGATGGTCTTCAGCGCGACCTGGGTGGCGGAGCCCTGGCGCTGGGCCAGGTAGACCGTGCCCATGCCGCCGGAGCCGATCCGGCCGAGGAGCTGGTAGCCGCCGATCGTACGGGGCTCATGGGCACCGAGCGGGCTGCCGATGGGCGGGGCCGACGGGATGGGCGGGATGGGCGGGATGGGCGGGGTGGGCGGGGTGGGCGGGGTGAACTGCGCGGGCACGTAGCGCGGTTGCGGCGGGGCGGCGGGCGGCTGCGACGGTGCGACCGGTTGCTGCGGCTGAGCGGTGGGTGCGTACGGGTTCTGCGCGGCCAGGAAGGCCTGGAACGCCTCGGCGGCCTGGGCCGCCTCCGCCCCCGACGCCCCCGACGCCCCCGGAACCTCCGACGCCCCCGCGCCGACCGGCCTGGGCTTGCGGCTCACGAGCAGGCCGACGAGCTGGTACACCGCAGCGACGACGACCAGGCCGACCGGCAGCAGGAACACGCCGATCAGCGCGCGCAGGGCCACGAGGGCGATCAGCCGGCCCTGGGTCCGGCCGGACGCCCAGGCCTCCCGGGGCAGGCCGGCGGTCAGCAGCTTGCGCTGGGTCAGGTACCAGAGCGCCAGCCACAGCAGCAGGAACCCGATGAACAGGCCGATGTACCAGGTGTGCGCCTCGTGGAGCGGAAGGTGCCATTCGCGGGCGAGGTAGCGGGAGTTGAGAAGGTCGTACGGCCGCCCCAGCACGTAGTAGCTGGAGAGGTCCATGAAGTACACCAGGACGACCGGTACGACGGCGGCCACCAGACCCACCGCCAGCTCGCCGACCGTCGCCCCGGTGCCGCCCGGTGCACCGGCGGCCGCATCCGCCCCCGTGGCCGCCAAGGCCCGTCGTCGGGTGGCGGTCTGAGCGCGCACCAGCACCGGTAGCGACGCCAGCCGCAGCACCAGCGCCACGACGACCATGATCAGTAGCGCCATTTCGAGCAAGTCCAGCATGCTTCCCCCTGCCTGATCGAGCACACGGAGTATAGGCGGGTGGCCGCAGGGGTCGGTCCGGCCCGTCCAGCGGTGCGCCGAGGTAGCGGTCGATCTCCGCGCTCAGTTCCTCCGGCATCGGCACGTGCCAGTGCCCGCTGCCGGCCCTGGCGTTGAACAGCACGCCGTCGCCCCAGCGGATCAGCCGGCGGGCCTCCGCCTCCGGGTCGGGGGAACCCGCGCGGGCGAGGAGGTCGGCGGCGAGGTCGGCGAAGACCGGCCGGACCCGGCGGGATGTCGGTGGTGGCGGGGAGGATGGAGCTATGGGTGACTCCAGCAAGGCCATTGCCGACTACTGGGACGCGGCCGCTGCGGCCTTCGACGAGGAGGCGGATCACGGGTTGCGGGCCGGACCGACGCGGGCGGCGTGGGTGGGGCGGGTGCGGGGGTGGTTGCCGGCGGGGGCGGTGGATGTGCTCGATGTCGGCTGTGGGACGGGATCGTTGGCGGAGCTGGTGGCGGCGGGCGGGCACCGGGTGACGGGAGTGGACCTGGCGCCGCGGATGGTCGCGCGGGCGCGGGCGAAGCTGGCGGCGGCCGGGCTGGCGGGGCGGTTCCTGGTGGGGGACGCGGGCGCGCCGCCGGTGCGGGAGGGCGGCTTCGACGTGGTGCTGTCGCGCCACCTGGTCTGGACACTGCCCGACCCGGAGCGGGCGCTGCGCGCCTGGGTGCGGCTGCTGCGGCCCGGCGGGCGGTTGGTGCTGGTCGAGGGGCGGTGGCGCGAGGCGGGCGAGCCGTCGGCGCCGTACGTCGCCGGGGCGGGGCACCTGCCGTGGGGCGGGGGTGTCGGGGCGGAGCAACTCGCTGCGGCGGTAAGGCCGTTGGTGGCGGCGTTGCGCGTGGAGCCGCTCAGTGGGGACCCGGTGTTGTGGGGCGGCCCGGTGGCCGACGAACGCTACGCGCTGGTCGCCGAGGTGTAGCGAAGGGCTACGAACCGCTGCCGAAGGTCCCGTTGAGCGGGTCGCCGAGGAAGCAGGCGGTGCAACGGAGGCGGGTGTAGATCGCCACCGTGCCCATGCAGACGTCCTCGCGACCGTCGAGCGGGGAGAGCGAGCCGGCCGGCCCGCCGCACTCCAGGCAGCGGCGGTGGGGGCGGGCGCTGACCGAGCAGGCCCGGCAGACCAGGTGGGTGGGGTGTTCGGCGTGCACGACGACGGGCTGGGGGCCGCCGTGGAGCAGATGGTCGCACCAGGTGCAGGACTCGTCCCGCTGCGAGGCGAGCATCCGCTCCCGGGTCTCCCGCTGCCACTTGGCCGCGTTCTGCAGCGGCACCTTGACCGGCGGGCCCCAGCCGGCGGCGGCGAGCCACTGGGCGCCCTCCGCCCCGGCGGCCCGCAGCTGGTCGTCGACGGCGATGTCCCTGGGGGTCTTGCGGCTCATCGGGCCCCTCCTCCGGCGCGGCGTCCCGATGGGTTAACGCGGCCGGGAGGTGGTGGTCACGCGAACGACCCGGCCGCCGGCCCGAACGGCCCGGCCGTCAGCCCAGCGGTTCGGTGTCGCCGTGGGCGACGAGGAGCTTGCGCAGCAGGGTGTCGAGTTGGGCGCGCTCGTCGGCGTCGAGGGCGGTGAGGATGCGTTCCTCGTTGCGGATGTGGCCGGGCAGGGCGGCGTCGATGAGCTCCTTGCCGGCCGGGGTGAGGCGGACGAGGACGGCGCGGCGGTCGGTCGGGCAGGGGTTGCGTTCGACCAGGCCCTTGGCGGAGAGCTTGTCGACGCGGTTGGTGATGGCGCCGGAGGTGACCATGGCGGACTTGAGCAGGGCGCGGGCGTTGAGCTCGTAGGGTTCGCCGGAGCGGCGGAGGGTGGCGAGGACGTCGAACTCGGAGGGGTCCAGGCCGCAGGTGAGGAAGTAGTCGCGCAGGGCGTTGTCGACCCGGACGTTGAGCCGCCGCAGCCGGCCGATCAGGGCCATCGCCTCCAGCGGCAGGTCGGGGCGGTTCCTGGCCCACTGCTCGGCGATGTCGTCGACGGTGTCGCGCTGCTGCATGGCCTGTCATCTCCCTCGTGGCTGCTGCTCCACCGGTCCGCCGCTCACGGCTGCCGGTCTACCGGCCGGTCGCAGATATCTTAACATTCACATACTTGACGTTCGCCGATCCCGGGCGTAGAAATATCTCAACGTTCAGATAATCAACGTTGAGGGGATTGGGATCACCATGGACCGCAAGCGCGCAGGGATCGCCGCCACCGCCGCACTCGCCCCGGCCGCCTGGGGCACCACCTACCTGGTCACCACCCAGTTGCTGCCCGAAGGCCGCCCGCTGCTGCTCGCCGCACTGCGGGCACTGCCCGCCGGGCTGCTCCTGCTGCTGATCGGCCGCAAGCTGCCCAAGGGGCGCTGGTGGGGGCGCGCGGCGGTGCTCGGGATGCTCAACATCGGACTGTTCTTCCCGCTCACCTTCGTCGGCGCCTACCGCCTGCCCGGCGGCGTCGCGGCCACGATCGGGGCGATCCAGCCTCTGCTGGTCGCCGGGTTCTCGATCGGCGTGCTCCGGGTCCGGCCCGGGCGCCGGGCGCTGCTCGCCGGGCTGGCCGGGGTCGGCGGCGTGGCCCTGCTGGTGCTCAAGAGCGGGGCGACCCTGGACGGCGTCGGGATCGCCGCCATGGTCACCGCGATCGGGCTGATGGCCATGGGCACCGTCCTCACCCGCCGCTGGGGCCGCCCGGAGGGCGCCACCATGGTCGACCTGACCGCGTGGCAGCTGCTCGCCGGCTCGCTGTTCCTGGTCCCGCTCGCGGCGCTGGTCGAGGGCGCGCCGCCGGCCCTGAGCGTCTCCAACCTGGCGGGCTTCGCCTACCTCGGGCTGCTCAGCACCGCGCTCGGGTACGTGCTGTGGTTCCGCGGCATCGAGCGGCTGGGCGCCGGACCGGCGTCGTTCCTGGGGCTGATCAACCCGGTGGTGGCCACGGTCGGCGGCCTGGTCGTGCTCGGCCAGACGCTCACCGCGTGGCAGGTGCTGGGACTGCTGCTGGCACTCGGCGCCATGCTGGTCGGCCAGGCCCCGGCCCGGCGCACCGCCCCGGCCGCCCCCGCAGCGGCCGCCACTCCGGCCGCCAACCCGGCGCCCGCGCCCGTACCCGCACCCCAGCCGGCGACCGCCCGCTGACGGCCCCCGCCTCCGCCCCGCCCCGCCCGGTCACCGACCCGGGCGGGGCGGAGCCGTGGGGGGCTCAGCCGGTGGCGCGGATGTAGATGTCGGCGGCGCCCGGCAGCCCGCCCGGGATGGTGGCGACGTAGATCCGGCGGGCGCTGGGGGCGTGGGTGGGGACGGCGGACGGGGTCGCGGTGGGTGTCCAGGTCGGGGTCGGGCTCAGGACCGGGGTCGGGCTCGGGACCGGGGTCGGGCTCAGGACCGGGGTCGGGCTCAGGGCCGGGGTCGGGCCCGGGTCGGGCACGCCGTCCTCCGGCTCGCCGTCACCGGTCACGCTCGTGGAGCCACCCGCCCCGCCGTCCACGGTGGGCTCGCCGGCTTCGTCGTCGGCATCGGTCGGGGTCGGGGTCAGGGTCGGGGCCGGGATCGGCTCCGCCGCGATGGACGGCGGCGCGGAGGTCGCCCCGGACCGTGGTTCCGTGACCTCCGGGGCGGCGGCGGACGGCGAGGCCGACGCCCCGGACCCGGCCGCCCCCTCCGGCCCCTCCGGCAGCTCCGGGGCCTCGGCCGGCTCGTCGCCCCCGAGGGCGGCGGCGAGGTCCGGTGGCAGCGGGGCGGCGGGCCCGGGCTCGGGGAGGTCGTAGGTGCGCAGGAAGTCGCCGAGGCCGGGCTCCTTGCCGCCGCCGAGCCGGTAGTGGAGGTAGGCGATGGGCGCGCCGTCGGAGGTGCGGGTGTAGACGGCGCCGACCGGGACGTAGTAGCGGCCGGCGCCGGGGTGCTGGGAGGGGTGGAGGCCGGCCAGGCGTTCGGCGCGGTCCCGGTCGGTCTCCCGCCCGGCCCGGCCGACGGTGAGCGCGTTGACGCCGCGCACCACCAGGGCGGCGCCGGCCGACACGCACAGCACCAGGCCGACGGCGACGGTGCGCCGCAGCACGGGTCGGCCGTGCAGGGCCGGCCAGGAGTCGGTGACCATCCGCTCGGGTGGGTTACCGTCCACGGTTCGCTCGCTCCCCCGCTTCGATCAGGACGTCCGGCCGGCACGTTCGGCCGGGACGTCACTCTCTGCTCGACATGGGACGCTAGCGGAGAGTTCCTCAGCCCAGGTAGGCGGGGGCGACGGCCGCCTTGGTGACCAGCCGGGCGGCGCCGGAGCCGTCGGCCGGGACGGTCCACAGGTCGGCGCCGTAGTCCCCGGGGAGGGCGTAGATCAGCGTCCCGTCGTCGGACCAGAGCGCCTGGTCGTCGATGTTGCGCTGCTCGGCGGTGGCGGTCTCCGTCCCGGTCGCCAGGTCGAGGACGTACAGCCGCCAGGGGGCGTCGGGCGACAGGCCGGGGACGCGCTTCTTGTACGCGATGCGGGTGCCGTCGGGGGAGAGGGAGGGGCACTCGACGTTGTCGTGCACGGTGGTGAGGGTGCGGGCGGCGAGGTCACCGCGGACCAGGTGGGTCTGCCCGGCGCTGGCCAGGGTGGCGTAGAAGGTGTTGTCGTCGGCGAAGGTCACGCCCCAGATGTTGATGTCGTGCGCCTGGTACGGGTGGCCGTCCTCGATGACGGCGAAGTCCTCCAGGTTCTCCCGCAGGTTCCAGTCCCGGACGTCGACGATCGAGCTGCGGGTGGAGAAGTCGCTGCCCGCATAGGAGTCGCCGCTGACGAAGACCGTCCAGGCGGCGAGGTGTCCGGACGGGGAGACCCGGGCGCGGGTGGGGATGCCGGCGGCGGGGAAGGAGCGCCGTTCGTGCAGGTGGTCGTCCAGGACGACGGCGCGGTAGGTGTCGTCCAGCGCGCCGTGCTGGGCCTGGAGGCAGATGCCGGTGCCGGCGGCGGCGTGGAAGCGCAGGCACTGCGTGCCGGAGGCGGTGCGCGGGCCGTCGGGGTGGTCGGCGGGGACGGTGGTGATCTCGTCCCGGTGCGGACCCCAGGCCATGTTGCGGAAGAGCAACTGGCGGCCCTTCGAGGGAACTTGGAGGGAGACCGGGCCGGGTTCGACGGCCGGCCCGCCCGCCTGGGTGCGGTCGCGCTCGGCGGTGCGGTCGGCGGCGTACAGGACGGCGCCGGTGCCGACCGCACCGAGCACCAGGACGGCGAGCAGCAGCACGATCACCCGGCTGCGGTTGTTCTGCAGGTTCACGGTCTCTCCTCGACGACGCTCACGGACTCTCCTCCTCGGCAACCGGCTCCGGCGCCCGCAGCGCCATCGCCGCGCCGGCCACGCACAGCGCCAGCGCACCTGCCGACCAGGCCAGCGCGCCCGGCCCGCCGACCGCGCTCCACAGCGCACCGAACAGCAGCGAGCAGGCGAACCGGGCCAGCGCCTGCCCGGTGCCGACCAGGGCGAGTCCGGCACCGCGCTGCTCGGCGGGCACCGCGTCGGCCGCCGCGGCGGCGAGCACGCCGTCGGTGGCGGCGTAGAAAGAGCCGTGCAGCACCAGCACACAGATCACCGCGGGCAGCCCGCGCAGCGGCGAGAGCAGCAGCCCGTACGCGAGCAGCAGGACGCCGTGTCCGAGCAGGAAGAGCCGGCGGCGTCCGATCCGGTCGGCGAGCGAGCCCAGCGGGACGGCGAGCAGCAGGAAGGCGGCGGCGGTGCCGAGCGGCAGCAGCGGGAACAGGTCGACGGACAGGCCGAGTCGGCGCTGGATCAGCAGGTAGAGGAAGGAGTCGCTGACGGTGGTCAGCCCGAGCAGCACGGCGCACAGGGTGAGCCGGCGCAGTCCGGGCCGTCGCAGCAGGGTGAGGCTGCTGCGCAGTGTGGGCACGGTGGTTGACGGTTCGTCACCGACCTGCCGGTTGGGCACGAACAGCAGCAGGATCAGCACGCCCAGCGCGGCGACGCAGGCGCTGACGGTGAACACCGCGTCGTAGCCGTGCCGTTCGCCGCCGTCGGCGAGCAGCGGGCCGCCGCCCAGCCGCAGCACCAGGAAGGCGGTGAGCGGGCCGAGCAGTGCGCCGGCCGTGTCCATCGCCCGGTGCACACCGAACGCCCGTCCGCGGTGGGCGGGTTCGGTTGCCAGCGAGATCATGGCGTCCCGGGGCGCGGTGCGCAGGCCCTTGCCGGTGCGGTCGGCGGCGATGACGGCGCCGATCAGCGGCACGGTGTGGACGAGCAGCAGCAGCGGCCGGCAGAGCGCGGAGAGCCCGTAGCCGATGGCCGCGACGGTCTTGTGCCGGGCGGCGCCGTCGCGGCCTCGGCGGTCGGCGAGGTGGCCGCCGGCGAGCCGGACCAGGGCGCTGAAGCCGTTCTGGATGCCGTCGAGCAGGCCGAAGCCGAGCGGGGAGAGGCCGAGTCCGGTGAGCAGGTAGAGCGGCAGCACGGCGTTGACCATCTCGGAGGAGATGTCGGTGACCATGCTGACGGCGCCGAGGGCGAGGACCGCCCCCGGCACTGAGCGCAGGGCGGCGCCCCGCCGCACCTGGCCGGTGGCCGGTGCGACGGGGGCCTTCGAGCTGCGGGAGTCCGCGACGTACACGGGCGTCAGTTCCAGATGCCGGTGATGTCGGAGGCGTTGGCGGAGTTGCCGGCGTGGGCGTTGACGCCGGCCAGGTCCTCCAGGGTGTGCAGCACGTCGTAGTGGTTGTACGTGGTGGCGGTGGAGCTGCCGGGGGCGACGTGGGCGCCGTAGACCACGGTCGGGATGCGGTTGCCGGCCAGCCTGTTGTCCTCGTCGAAGGTCACCACCAGCAGGCTGTTGTTGCCCTTGGCCCACTGCGCGTACGCGTCGAGGTTGCTCTGCAGCCAGGAGTCGCCGGTGCCGACCGAACAGTCGTGCATGTCGTCGCAGAGGTCGGGGATGACGAAGGAGACCTTGGGCAGGGTGGTGAAGTCGGTCGGGAAGGCGTCCATCCCGTAGGCGCTGGAGGTGGGGACGTTGCCGAAGCCGAACCACGGGTTGTGCTTCTGGGCGTAGTTGCCGCTGCTGCAGTCGGTGGCGCCGACTCCGGGCAGGCCCTCGTTGTAGCTGGCCCAGGTCTGGTTGGCGGCGAGCAGCTCGGAGGCCAGGTTGGGCTGCTGGAACGCGCCGACGTCCACGCAGCTGTCGTCGGTGACGCCCTGGGCACTGCCGGAGAACAGCATGTAGTAGTTGGGCTGGCTGGGGTGGGTGAGCGCGAAGGACTGGGTCAGCGTCGCGCCGCCGGCGGCCAGCGTGCCGTTGATGTACGGCGCCTTGGAGCTGCCGATGACCTGCGAGTACGCGTGGTTCTCCAGCATGACGACGATGACGTGGTCGGGGCTGGGCAGGCCGGCCGCGGTGTCGGCGGCGGCACTGCCGCCCGCGGCCCACAGGCCGAGCGAGCCGGCGACCAGGCCGAGACCGGTGGCGAGGGCGGTGATCGGGCGGAGCCTGCGGCGACGGGCGGGGCGCGGGCCCGCGGCGGGGGTGGGGGTGCCGGGGGTGCGGAGTCGTGCGAAGGCCATGGGGTCCTCCGGGTGTCGGGGCTTCCGGGGCGGGAGCGCCGAGAACAGTAGGATCGCTGCGTGACGTGTACGGCACAAGGGAAATGAAGAACAGAAGAACAGCTGCGAGGCCGTCCCCGTACGTACCGACCACGGACGACCACGGACGACCACGGACAGCGTCGGCCGGCCACGACAGCGCCGGCTGGCGGCGGACGGCGGCGGACGTCACATGCGCCGCGATTGACCCGTTTCGGCCTTGCGTGGTGGGATCACGGGGGCCCGGGAGCCCAGGGCCCGGAAACGGCAAGGAGTGCGGGAACGTGATCGGACTGGTCGCCCTCTACGGGCCCGGCCGCCCGCTGGCCGGCGAACTGCACGACCTCTGGCCGGAGGCCACCCACGTCTACCGGGCCTCGCACGGCAACTGCTTCCAGGGACCGGAGGCGATGCAGTGCGCGCTCACCGAGCACCGCCAGGTGATCGCCGTCGGCGCACTGGGCTCCGTCGTCGGACTGCTGAGCGATGACCGGGTCGCGGTCCCGCGCGGGGCCGAGGTGCTCTGCCTGGACCCGGGGCGGCGCTGGGTGATCCCGCTGACCCACGCCGACTCCGCCGAGGAGCTGGCCCGGGAGGTGGCGGCCGCCCTCGGGGTCACCCCGGTGTTCACCGGCCCGCCGCCGGGCCCGGAGGCCCCGCTCGACCTGCTCGTCCCGCACGCCACCCGCCTCTACCGCCCCGGCGCCCGCGAGGTGGACCGGGCGGTGGCGGACGGCCGCCCGGTCCGGCTGGTCGGCGAGGTGCCGTACCCGCTGCCCGCACTGCCGCCCACCATCCGGCCGGACGCCCCCGAGGACGCCCCCGCGCTGCGGATCACCGACCGGGAGGACCCCGGCGGCAGCGACCTCCTGGTCATCCCGCGCACCCTGGTGGTCGGCATCGGCGCCGGCAGCGGCACCGAACCGGACGACGCCATGCGGCTGTTGACGGACGTCCTGAAGGAGACCGGCTACCTGCGCTCGGCGATCGCCCGGATCGCCACCGTGGCCGGCAAGGCCGACCACCCGGCGGTGCGCTGGGCCGCGCGCTGCCTGCACGTGCCGGTGGAGGAGCACCCGGCGGAGGAACTGGCGCGGCGCACCGTGCCGAACCCGTCCGGGGCCGTCGGCGCGGCGGTCGGCACCGCGAGCGTCGCCGAGGCGGCGGCGCTGGCCAGTGCGGACGGCGGTGAACTCGTCGTCGCCAAGCGGAAGTCGGCGACGGCCACGGTGGCGATCGCCCGGGCGGCGGTGCGCGGACGGCTGGCGCTGGTCGGCCTCGGGCCGGGCGCCCACGACCTCCTGGTGCCGCGCGCACTGGCCGAACTGCGGCGCGCCTCGGTGGTGGTGGGCCGGCCGGAGGCCGTCGAGGCGGTGGCCGCGCTGCTCCGGCCGGGGACGCGCCGGGTCGCGGTGCCGGCGCCCGGGACGGTGCGGAACACCCGTGGCGAGGTGCTGGAGTGGGCCGGGGTGGCCACGGACCACGCCGGACAGGTCGTCGACCACACCGGGGCGGCCGTCACCCTGGCCGCGCACGGGCACGCCGTCGCCCTGGTGGCCCTCGGCGACGGCTCGGGGCTCACCGTGCCGCCCGGCCCGTACGACGTCCTGCGGGTGCCCGGCCTGCCCGGCCCGCCCGAGGCGCCCGGCCAGCCCGGGGAGCCCGCTCGGGCCGGCGAACCCTGCGAGCCCGCACAGACCGGCGATGGAGCGACCGCATGACCGCCCACGAACCCGACCTGCGCCACCACGGCGACGCCGAGGTGCGCGCCGACGGCCGCGAGCTGGTCGACCTCGCCGTCAACGTCCGCACCGGCACCCCTCCGGCCTGGCTGCGCGAACACCTCGCCGCCACCCTCGGCACCCTGGCCGCTTACCCCGACCAGGGCACCGCCCGCGCCGCGGTGGCCGCCCGGCACCGGCGCCCGGTCGAGGAGGTGTTGCTCACCTCCGGAGCGGCCGAGGCCTTCGTCCTGCTCGCCCGTGTTCTGACGGCCCGTCACATCGTCGTGGTGCACCCGCAGTTCACCGAGCCGGAGGCAGCCCTGCGGGACGCCGGACACCGGGTGCACCGGGTACTGCTCTCCCCCGACGACGGATTCCGGCTGGGCACCGTCCCGGAGGAGGCGGACCTGGTCGTCCTCGGCAACCCGACCAACCCGACCTCCGTCCTGCACCCCGCCGAGGCCGTCGCCGCGCTCGCCCGACCCGGGCGCATCCTGGTGGTGGACGAGGCGTTCATGGACACCGTGCCGGGCGAACGGGAATCCCTCGCCGCCGCCCGGGACCTGCCCGGGCAGGTCGTCGTGCTGCGCAGCCTCACCAAGACCTGGGGCCTGGCGGGCCTGCGGATCGGCTACGCCCTCGGACCGGCACCACTGATCGCCGCCCTCGGCGCCGCCCAGCCGCTCTGGCCGGTCTCCACCCCGGCGCTGGCCGCCGCCGAGGCCTGCAGTGGCCCGTCGGCACTGGCCGAGGCGGACCGGGCAGCCGCCGGACTCGCCTTGTGGCGCGACTACCTGCTGAAGGGGTTGGCCGCCTTCCCGACGCTGCGGGTGTACGGCGAACCGGCCGCCTCCTTCGTCCTGGTCCGACTGCCGGGCGCGGCGGCGGTCCGCGAGCGGCTGCGCGAGCACGGCTTCGCCGTCCGGCGCGGGGACACCTTCCCTGGCCTCGGCGAGGACTGGCTGCGGATCGCCGTCCGGGACGAGGAGACCACCGACCGCTTCCTCAACGCCCTGGAGAAGGTGCTGGGTTCGACGCCGGCTCCAGCCTGACCGGGTCGCCGGTACGGATCGGCCCCGGCGCCAGCACCTGGGCGTACACCCCCGCGCAGGGCAGCGCCGGCATGCCCTCCAACGGGACCAGCCGGTTGCGTTCGGCGGGCCCGCGCAGCGCCTCCGTCCGGCGCGGCAGCCCGCCGTGCCGCAGGGTGGGGACGGCGCAGCGCGGGGTGGGGGCCACGATGCGCAGTCGCAGCTCCGCCCCGACGGTCAACTCCCGCCCCACCCAGGCGTTCTCGACGAAACCCTCGCCCTCGGTGCGGATCACCAGGTTGGGCCGGTAGCGCTCCGCCTCGACACCGACACCGGCACCGGCACCGACACCGACACCGGCACCGGCGGCGCGCAGCGTGGAGCTGGTGATCAGGTGCAGCGGGGCGAAGTCGAAGAACCCACCCTCCGCCGCGGCCCGCCCCAACTCGCTGATCGTGACCGGGACTTCCGCCTCGATCCCGCGCGCCAGCACCTCCTCCGGCACGGCCCGCTCGACCGTCGCACCGGGCGGGCGCTCGGCGATCAGGACGAGTTCGCGGCCGAAGGCCTCGGACAGTTCCGCCTCACCGGCGGCCCGCCCGTCCGGGCCGGTGACGGCCACCCGGCCGTCCGCCGCGGTCGTCGCCGAGTAGCCGAGCAGTCCGGCCCACCGGTGGGGGTTCTTGGCGCTGGCCACCCGTCCGCTCGCCACGTCCAGCAGGGCCCGCCCGCGGTCCCCGGCCAGACCCCGCGCGGACACCTCGACCGCCGAAAGCTCCTCCCCCAGCAGCGACTTGACCGGGTAGCGGTGCAGCCGTTCGATCCTGCCGATCAGCACGCCGGCTCCTCCTCCGCCCACTCCCGCAGCGCCGCGAAGTGCGGCTCCCGCAGCCCCGCCCGGGGGTCCACCCAGAGCGGCAGCGCCTCGGCCGGATGGTTCGCCGCGATCCACTCGATGTCCTGCGGCCCGAGCTCGTCGTCCAGCCAGACGAACGGCCGCCCGTCCGCCCAGGCCACCAGATCCCTGGTCTTCCAGTGCAGCCCGTCCGGATCCTCGCCGAACAGGTTCGTCCAGGAGATGTACGGGAGTTCGGGCAGCCCGATGCGCGGGCCGATGAGGGTGTTCGCCTCGGCCATCCAGGTGGTGGCCCACACCAGCTCGTACGGCAGCGCCAGCAACTCCGGTCCGTGCGCCGGGTTCAGCCACACCCGCAGCGGCTCGACCTCCTCCCGCGGTTGCGGCGCGTGCCGGGCCACCCAGGACTCGGGCAGCAGCCGGTGGGTGCCGTAGCCGTCGGGACAGTCGGTGTCGGGCGCGGCGTACGGGTTGAGCGGTCCGTCCACGTCGATCAGGAGCAGCGGGCGGCCGGTCATGCGGCGGCCGCCCACTCCAGCAGGGTCGCGAAGTCCCCGGCGCGCATGCCCTTCCGGGGGTTGACGTGCAGGGCGAGCGCCGGACCGGGGTGGTGGGCGGCGATCCACTCGGCGTCCTGCGGCCCGAGCTCGTCGTCCACCCAGACGAACGGCCGCCCGTCCGCCCAGGCCACCACGTCCCTGGTCTTCCAGTGCAGCCCGTCCGGATCCTCCCCGAACAGGTCCGTCCAGGGGATGTACGGGAGTTCGGGCAGCCCGAGGTGGGGGCCGATCAGCGCGTTCGCCTCGGCCATCCAGGTGGTGGCCCACACCAGCTCGTACGGCAGCGCCAGCAACTCCGGCCCGTGCGAGGGGTTCAGCCACACCCGCAGCGGCTTCGCCTCCTCCCCCTCGGCGACCCGCCGGCTCTGTCGCTCGGCCCACCAGCTGGGCATCAGGTCGTGGGTGCGGTAGCCGTCCGGCCGCCGGAACCTGGGCGCGGCGAAGGGGTTGAGGGGTCCGTCCACGTCAAGGAGGAGCAGCGGCTGTCGGGTCATGCCGTGAATTGTCCGGTGGCCAACCGAAATTGACCAGCGATTTGCCCGACCCGCGGCGGTCGACCGACAGCGCCCCGCCCACAACGCCCGCAGGCCCTGCCCCGGTGTACGGGGAAGGGCCTGCGGGCGTGTGGGAGGCGGGGATCAGACCTGGCCGGCCTTCTCCAGGGCCTCGCAGCAGGTGTTGATCAGCAGGCGGGTGACGACGTAGGGGTCGACGTTGGCGTTCGGGCGGCGGTCCTCGATGTAGCCCTTCTGCTCCACCTCGACCTGCCACGGGATGCGGACCGACGCGCCGCGGTTGGAGACGCCGTAGCTGTAGACGTTCCACGGGGCGGTCTCGTGCTTGCCGGTCAGGCGGGACTCGATGTCGGCGCCGTACTGGGTGACGTGCTCCAGCACCTTCTCCTGGGAGGTGCCGAGCGACTCGCAGGCGGTGATGATGGCCTCGTAGCCCTCGCGCATCGCCCTGGTGGAGAAGTTGGTGTGGGCGCCCGCGCCGTTCCAGTCGCCCCGGGCCGGCTTGGCGTCCAGGGTGGCGTCGATGCCGAACTCCTCGGCGGTGCGGTAGAGCAGGTAGCGGGCGATCCACAGGTCGTCGGAGACGGTCAGCGCGTCGACCGGGCCGATCTGGAACTCCCACTGGCCGGGCATGACCTCGGCGTTGATGCCGCAGATGGCCAGGCCGGCGTCGATGCAGCGGTCCAGGTGCAGCTCGACGATCTCGCGGCCGAAGACCTCCTCGGCGCCGACACCGCAGTAGTAGCCGCCCTGCGGGGCCGGGAAGCCGCCCTCCGGGAAGCCGAGCGGGCGGGAGCCCTTGAAGAAGGTGTACTCCTGCTCGATGCCGAAGATCGACTCCTGCGCGGTGTACTTCTCCTCGACCTCGCGCAGCAGGGCGCGGGTGTTGGACTCGTGCGGGGTGCCGTTCGTCTCCAGGACCTCGCACAGGACGAGGATGTTGTCACCACCGCGGATCGGGTCCTTGACGACCTTCACCGGCTCCAGCACGCGGTCCGAGGCGTGGCCCTCGGCCTGGTTGGTCGAGGAACCGTCGAAGCCCCAGGTCGGGATCTTGTCGGCGTTGGGCAGGACGCGAGTCTTGGAACGGAGCTTCGCGGTCGGCTTGGTGCCGTCGATCCAGATGTACTCGGCCTTGATTGCCACGGCTTGTCCCTCGCATTGCTGGGTGGTGGGTGCCCGCGTAGCGTCGCAAGCCGCCGTTTCCCGGTTGTTCCTCTCATGTAACGCGCATGTGAACCAACCGTCCGCGTTGGCACGGTCACGGTGCGGGAGTGCCGGGCGCGGCACTCCCGCACCGCGGAGTGCCCAGCCGCGAAGTGCCTAGCTCCGGCGGGCGTGCGCGGCCCGGCGGCGCCGGGTGGCCCACAGCGCGGCGGCACCGCCCGCGACCAGGGCAGCCGCGCCGGCGGCGAGCGGGGCGGTGGCGCCGCTGCCGCCGGTGGTGGCGAGCCGTTCCGGCCCGTCCACCGCCGCCTGCGGCACCGCGGCGCGCGAGGTGGTGGTGTCGGCGACCGGCTGGGCGGCGGGGGCGCTGGTGGGCGCGGCACTCGGAGTGTCGGTGGGGCCGGAGGTGGCGACCGGGCCGGTGGGCTTCTCGCAGCTCACCGAGGCGACGGTGATCTTCCCGGTGACCTTGGCGACGTTCAGGTTGAGCGGGTTCACCTCCACCTGCACCTCCAGGGCGGAGGCGGCGGCGGTGGTCGTGGTGGTGCTCTTCTTGGAGAACTCCACCGACACGCTGCCGACCAACGGCACGTCCACCTTGGTGGGGCCGTACAGCCCGACGGTGACGGGCTTGCCCAGCACGGTCAGCTTGGCGGGCGCGACCACGTCCGCGGTCGGCTGCCCGTCGACCGGACAGGTGGCCTCGGCGCTCATCGCCTCCAGCCCGAGCAGCGCGGTGGCGGGCAGCCCGGGGGCGTGCACATCGGCGTTGACCAGCTTGACGGAGGCGACGGCGCCCTTGGCGTCGACCCGGGTGACGGACTTGCCGATGTCGGCCTTGACCAGCTCGACCGGTCCGGCCTGGTCGACGCCCGCCACCTTGGCGGTGAGGACGGAACCGTCGCGCTGAGCCGGGGATTCCACCTTGTTCAGCGCGATGTCCACCGGGACGTCCACGGCCTTGTTCAACAGGCTTACGTCCAGGGCGAGTTCGGCGGTGACAGCGCGCGCCTTCCCCGGCGATGAGGCCTGCGCGGAGGCCGGAGCTGGAGCCGCCGACGGGGCGGCCTGGACGGGCCCGGCGGTGAGCGCGGTGCTCGCCACCACCACGGCGGCGGCAGAAACGATTCGGCGCGATGAAAGGGGCGAACGGGAAGACGGGCGGGACGACGGGCGGGACGACGGAGACAAGGCGGTACCCCCACACAGATGAAACGATGAGCCGCCAGTCTTCTCGAACGATCCGTCACATGAGCAACACGGAACGTCATTTCACCCGTAGGAGTGAGATTGACGTTCCGCGCTGACCCGGATCTGCTAGGGCCCGTCTTCAACCCCCCGTCGTTCGCCCGGAGGGCGGGCGGGGCGGCGTCGGGGTGCGTGCGTCGCAGTGCGGAGGAGGGAGCCACTGCGGTGGGGGCACCTTCCGGCCGAACGCTGGGGGCCATCGGCGACCGACGACAACGCGGCGAGGTGCGTGCCCCGACACCGCCCCGCAGACACGGGTTTGAAGAGGGGCCCTAGGGGGCCAACTGCCCTACGGCAGCCGCCAGTCCACCGGATGCGCCCCCTGCCGCACCAGCAGCTCGTTCGCCCGGCTGAACGGCCGCGAGCCGAAGAACCCGCTGCTCGCCGAGTACGGGCTCGGGTGCGCCGACTCGATCGCCGGGACGTCCCCCAGCAGCGGCCGCAGGTTACGGGCGTCGCGCCCCCACAGGATCGCCACCAGCGGACCGCCGCGCGCCACCAGCGCCCGGATCGCCTGCTCGGTGACCTCCTCCCAGCCCTTGCCCCGGTGCGCGGCGGGCTTGCGCGGCGCGGTGGTCAGGGCCCGGTTGAGCAGCAGCACGCCCTGGTTCGTCCACGGCGTGAGGTCCCCGTTGGACGGCTGCGGCAGGCCGAGGTCGGTGCCGTACTCCTGGAAGATGTTGACCAGGCTCGCCGGGATCGGACGCACCTCGGGCCCGACCGAGAAGCTCAGCCCGACGGCGTGCCCGGGAGTGGGGTACGGGTCCTGCCCGACGATCAGCACCCGCACGTCGGCGAGGGGCTGCTGGAACGCCCTCAGCACGTTCGGGCCGGAGGGCAGATACGTACGGCCGGCGGCCAGTTCGGCGCGCAGGAAGTCGCCCATGGCGGCGACCCGTCCGGCGACGGGTTCCAGGGCGGTGGCCCAGCCGGGCTCGACGATCTCGTTCAGTGGACGCGGTGCCATGGGCGTCACCCTATCGGCCGATACCGACAGGGCGTCACCGTCGATGACCACCGCGAACGACCGCCCCACCGTCCGCGAACGACCGTCCCACCGACCGCCCCACCGACCGCCCCGGCGGCCCCCGCCGGCCCTGGCTGCCCCCCGCCGGCCCTCGCCGGCCGATCAGCCCACCGGCCGCCCGCGCAGCACCACCAGCAGCGGGTCCGCGAGCACCCGGACGTCCGCCCGCGGATCCTCCCGGTACACCACGAAGTCGGCCGGCGCCCCCTCCGCCAGCCCCGGCCGCCCGAGCCACTCCCGCGCTCCCCAACTCGCCGCCGACAGCGCCTCGGCCGGGCTCAGCCCCGCCTTCACCAGCTCCGCCACCTCGTCCGCGACCAGCCCGTGGGCGAGCGAGCCGCCCGCGTCGGTGCCGACGAACACCGGGATGCCCGCGTCGTGCGCGGCGCCGACGGTGGCGTAGCGGCGCTCGTGCAGCCGCCGCATGTGCGCCGCCCAGGCCGGGAACTTGGCCTCCCCGCCGGTCGCCAGGTCGGGGAAGGTGGCGATGTTGACCAGCGTCGGGACGATGGCCACCCCGCGCTCGGCGAAGGCGGGGATCAGCTCCTCGGTCAGCCCGGTGGCGTGCTCGACGCAGTCGATCCCCGCGGCCAGCAGGTCCGGCAGCGACTCGGCCGCGAAGCAGTGCGCGGTGACCCGGGCGCCCTCCTCGTGCGCCGCCGCGATCGCCTCGGCCAGTGCGTCGCCGGGCCAGCAGGCGGCGAGGTCGCCGCGGTCGCGGTCGATCCAGTCGCCGACCAGCTTCACCCAGCCGTCGCCGCGCCGGGCCTCGGCCCGCACGTACGCGGCGAGGTCGCCGGGCTCGATCTCGTGGGCGTAGTTGCGGATGTAGCGGCGAGTGCGGGCGATGTGCCGGCCGGCCCGGATGATGCGGGGCAGGTCCTCGCGATCGTCGATCCAGCGGGTGTCGGCGGCCGAGCCGGCGTCGCGGATCAGCAGGGTGCCGGCGTCACGGTCGGTGATCGCCTGCTTCTCGCTGGTCTCGGCGTCCACGGCGCCGTGGGCGTCCAGGCCGACGTGGCAGTGCGCGTCGACCAGTCCGGGCAGCACCCAGCCGGTGACCGTCCGGACGTCCCCGGTGGTCGGCGGGCGGGTGAAGCTCACCCGGCCGTCCACCACCCAGAGTTCGTCCCGGACATCCTCCGGACCGACCAGCACCCGACCCCGGACGTGCAGCACCGCGCCTTCGCTCATGGCGGCACTCTACCGACGGGCGGGTTCCCTGCAAGGAGGACGAATGCGGCAGACTCGTTGCCGCACCCACCACCCGTCCGCGTGCGAAAGGCCCCGACACCGTGAGTCCCTTCCTCGACCTCCCCCCGCTCAGCGCCGCCGGGTTCGCCGCGATCGAGGACCAGGTGGCCGCGCTGCTGCACACCGGCGCCGACGTCATCGTCACCCAGGGTGAGGCCCTGCTCCCGCTGGAGGCCGCGATCCGCGGCGCCGCGCACCCGGGCTCCACCGCGCTCAACATCGTCACCGGTCCGTACGGGCAGACCTTCGGCAACTGGCTGCGCTCCTGCGGGGCGACGGTCGTCGACCTCGCGGTGCCCTTCGACAGCGCGGTCACCGCCGCGCAGGTCGCCGAGGCCCTCGACCGCCACCCGGAGGTCGACTTCGTCTCCCTGGTGCACGCCGAGGCCGCCACCGGCAACACCAACCCGGTCGCCGAGATCGCCGCCGTGGTGCGCGAGCACGGCGCCCTGCTGATGCTCGACGCGGTCGCCTCGGTCGCCGCCGAGCCGCTGCTCACCGACGAGTGGGGCATCGACCTGTGCGTGATCGGCGGCCAGAAGGCGATGGGCGGCCCGGCCGGGGTCTCCGCCGTCTCCGTCTCGGAGCGCGCCTGGGAGCGGATCGCCGCCAACCCGGCCGCCCCGCGCCGCTCCTACCTCTCCCTACTGGACTGGAAGGAGCGCTGGACGGACGCCGGACGCACCGTACTCCCGCACGCCCCGGCCCAGTTGGAGATGCTCGCACTCGGCGCCTGCCTGGACCGGATCACCGCCGACGGCCTGCCCGCCGTGATCGCCCGCCACCGCGCCGCCTCCGCCGCCACCAGGGCCGGTGCCCGGGTGCTCGGCACGCTCAGCCCGTACGTCCACCAGGACGCCCACGCCGCCCCGGTCGCCACCACCCTGCGCACCGCGGCCGGCCTGCACGCCGCCGAGCTGGCCGCCGCCCTCGACCCGGCGCTGCCGGTCCAGGCCGGTGGCGGGGCGCTGGCCGCGGAGATGCTGCGGGTCAACCACTACGGCCGGGCGGCCTCGCTGGAGACCGTCCGCGCCTGCCTGAGCGCCCTCGCCGACGCGACCGGGGCCGACGCCGCCCCCGCCCTGGCCGCCGCCGAGACCGCCTGGTCGGCGACCGCCGGAGCGTAGGTCCGACGGCCCACCCCCGCCGACGCCCACCCCCGCCGACGCCTGGCCCCGCCGCGCCACCGCGGCGGGGCCAAGTGCCCTCCGCAAAAACGGAAATCACGCCCCATAACGCCCTCCCGGATCATCTCGGGCACTACGCCTGCAACCTTTCTCCACACTCGCGACATCAACGTGATGTGGACTCACATCGCTCTCGAATACCGAACCCCGCCGACGAGGCGGCCCCCCGCCCCACCCGGAGCAAGCCGCTCCGGCTGGCCCGCCACGGTGCGACCTTCCTCGGTGTGAGCGTCGTGTGCGGTGTCCTGCTGGCGGGCCTCGTCCTGCCGGCCGTCGGCGCCATGGGGCTGACCGCCAAGGACACGGCGGAGAGCTTCCAGAACATCCCCGACGATTTCAAGACGCCGCCGCTCACCCAGGCCACCCAGATCTTCGACGCCAAGGGCGGGCTGATCGCCAAGGTCTACGAGCGCGACCGCACCGTCCTCACCGCCGACCAGATGTCGCCGTTCATGCGGAAGGCCCAGGTCGACATCGAGGACGCCCGGTTCTACGAGCACGGCGCCGTCGACCTCAAGGGCATCGTGCGCGCGCTCGGCAAGAACGCCGAGAGCGGCACCACCGCCCAGGGCGCGTCCACGCTGACCCAGCAGTACGTGAAGAACGTCAACGTGGAGAAGGCCGGCGACGACAAGGACGCGGTCAAGGACGCCCAGCGCAAGACCCTTGGCCGCAAGATCCAGGAGCTCAAGGTCGCGATCAAGCTGGAGGAGGAACTGCCCAAGGAGCAGATCCTCACCAACTACCTCAACATCACCTTCTACGGGAACGGCGCCTACGGCGTGGAGGCCGCGTCCCAGCGCTACTTCAGCAAGAGCAACAAGGACCTGACCATCGCCGAGGCCGCCACCCTGGCCGGGCTGGTCCAGAACCCGGCGCAGTACGACCCCAAGCTGCACCCGGTGGCCGCCCAGAAGCGCCGGGACACCGTCATCGACAAGATGCTGGAGAACAAGCACATCACCGCCGACCAGGCGAAGGAGGCGAAGGCCGCCCCGCTGGGCCTGAAGTACAAGGACCCGCAGAACGGCTGCATCACCGCCAAGGCGGGCATGGGCTTCTTCTGCGACTACGTCCGCCACGTGGTCAAGCAGGACCCGGCCTTCGGCAAGAGCAGCGAGGACCGCAAGGCCTTCTGGGACAAGGGCGGCCTGAACATCTACACCACCCTGGACCCGGACAAGCAGGCCGCCGCCCAGAACGCGGTGAGCAGCAACGTGAGGGTCACCGACACCGTCTCGGCCGCCGCGAGCATGGTCGAGCCCGGCACCGGCAAGATCCTCGCCATGGCCCAGACCCGGCCCTACGGCCTGGACACGACCAAGAACCAGACCGTGGTCAACCTCAACGTCGACCTGGCGATGGGCGGCGGCACCGGCTTCCAGCCCGGATCCACGTTCAAGCCGATCGTCGCGGCCGCGGCCCTGGAGGCCGGCCTGCCGCCGACCCAGGAGTACTCCGCCCCGAACTCGATGCCGTACCCGAACATGAAGACCTGCGAGGGGACGTGGCGCAACGACGCCCGGCCCAAGACGGTGGTGCCCAACGAGTCCGCGAGCGAGAAGGGCCCGTACCAGCTGAAGCAGGCGATGGCCCTCTCCGTCAACACCTACTTCGTGCAGATGGAGCAGGAGATCGGCCTCTGCGCGGTCAAGCAGATGGCCAACAAGGTCGGCATCACCGCCAAGGCCAGCGGCAAGCCGCTGGAGGAGGTGCCCGCGATGGCCCTGGGCGTCGAGGAGATGAGCCCGCTGACCATGGCGAACGTCTACGCGACCTTCGCCGCCGAGGGCACCCACTGCGACCCGCTCGCGATCAGCCGGATCACCACCGTGGACGGCAAGGACGTGCCCGTCCCGGCCGAGCACTGCGAGAAGGCGTTCTCCGAGGACACGGCGCGGGCGATGAACACCGTCCTGAACGGCGTGACCAAGGACGGCGGCACCGGCTCGGCGCTCCACCTGGACGACAACCGGCAGATCGCCGGCAAGACCGGCACCTCGGACCACAAGAAGGCCGCCTGGTTCAGCGGCTACACCCCCCAGCTCGCCACCTCCGTCTGGCTGGGCGGCCCGGCCGGCGGCGTGGAGATGCGCAACATCACCATCAATGGCAGCTACCACACCGAGGTGTTCGGCGCCGACGGCCCCGGCCCGATCTGGCGGGACGCCATGAACGACGCCCTGAAGGGCACGCCCAAGAAGTCCATGCCGATGACCGACATCCCCGACCCGGCGCCCAAGCCCGACCCGAACAACACCGCGACGGGCAGCGGCAGCAACCCGCCGACCAACGCCCCGTCCGACCAGCAGCACTGACGCACAGCACTCCGCCCCGCCGAGCCGGTGCTCGACGGGGCGAAGTGCTGCTCGGCGCGGGGCGGTTGCTCAGTGCCCGCCCGCGTCCACCACCTCGACACCGCGGATGTTGCGCTCGATCTCCTCGGCCGGCAGCGCCACCGCCAGCGCCCAGTAGTAGACGGCCAGCGAGAACAGCACCACCACCGCGATGTCCCACCACAGCGGCAGGTTCCCCTGGGCGCCCACGCCGAAGGTGCCCTGCCAGGAGATGACCCCCATCCCGACCAGGTAGACCGGCAGCCACTGCCCGGCCTTGAAGTCCATCCGCGGCGCGTTCGGCACCCCCTTCGAGGCGGCGTACGCGGAGTACCCGCCGAGCAACAGGTACCCGATGATGATCGCCAGGCCCAGCCGCCACAGGGTGTCCCAGCCGGACCAGTAGATGACCAGGCTCGCCACCGCGAAGGCGATCGGCGAGAGGACCGAGCCGCCGGGCAGGTGGTACGAACGCTCCATCCCCGGCAGCCGCTTGCGCAGCACGCCGAAGGCCAGCGGGGCGCCCGCGTACATCAGCACCACGGCCGAGGTGATGAAGCCGACCAGCCGCTGCCAGCTCGGGAACGGCAGGAAGCAGAGCACCCCGGCGACCCAGGCGATGATCAGCCCCAGCCAGGGCACCGCGTTGCGGTCGGTGTACTGCAGGGCCTGCGGCGCGTAGCCGTTGCGGCTCAGGCCGTAGGTGACGCGGGAGCTGGAGGTGATGTAGACCAGCCCGGTACCGGCCGGGGAGATCACCGCGTCGATGAACAGGACGGTGGCCAGCCAGCCCAGGCCGATCAGGGTCGCCAGACCGGCGAACGGCCCGCTGATGCCCGGGTAGGTGAGCTTGCTCCAGCCACCGGCGACGGTCTCCGGCGGCAGCGCGCCGATGAACACCACCTGGAGCATCAGGTAGACGACCGTGCCGATGACCACCGAGCCGAGCACCGCCCGGGGGATGTCCCGGCGGGGGTTTCGGCTCTCCCCCGCCCACTGGATGGCCTGCTCGAAGCCGAGCAACGCGAAGATCACCCCGCTGGTGCTGATCGCCGCCAGCACGCCCCTGGCGCCGTCCGGCGCGAAGCCGTGGACGTCGAAGTTGGAGCCGTGGAACTCGGTGAGGCCGAAGGCGAAGATGGTCAGGACCGGAATGGCGACCTTCCACACGGTGGCCGCGCTGTTGGTGTGCGCGAGCAGCCGGACGCCGAGGAAGTTGATCGCCACGAACACCCCGAGCAGGACGGCCGCGACGACGAAGCCGGAGCCGGTCAGGGTCAGGTCCTTGTTCAGCAGACCGTCCGCCCAGCTCCAGTGCTGGGCGTAGTTGATCATCGCCTGCACCTCGATCGGCGCGATCGTCGCGGCCTGCAGCCAGGTGAACCAGCCGAAGGACATCCCCGCGAAGCCGCCGAAGGCGTAGTGCGGGTAGCGGGCGGTGCCGCCCGCCACCGGGAACAGCCCGCCCAGCTCGGCGTGGATCAGCGCCAGCAGGATGATCGCCACCGCACCGATGCCCCAGGACACGATGGCGGCCGGGCCCGCCGCCACCGCCGCCTTCTGCGCCCCGAACAGCCAGCCCGAGCCGATGATCGCGCCGACCGAGGCCCAGAGCAGCCCGGCGAGGCCCACCTCCCGCTTGAGCCCGCTGTGCCCTGCGGTGGGCGGACTCGTGTTCGTACTGTGAGCCATGCGCGGCCACCTCTCGTGTCAGGGGAAATCCACCCCGACAGTGCCGCAGCCCCGCCTGCTCACCGCCCCCCGAAACACCCCCTGACCTGCACCCTCACCCAAATGGTCGGCAGAGGTGGGACCACACGGGCCCGCCCCGGGAACCCCCGGGACGGGCCCGTCGACGGTTGGGCTCGGACCGCGCCGAACGTCGGACGGTCCGGACGTACGAGCCGCTCCACCATGACCTCCCGGCCACCGATGACTCGCCGCAGGCAACCCTCGTCACAGTTCCCGCAGCGTTCATCCGCCCGGCACGCGCTCCTCACCGGGAGCGGGCAAGCTCCCGCCCAGTGGGTGAAGTTGGCTATACAACTTCACCCCGAGGAGCCCGCCGAGGAGGAACCCCCGTGACCGAGCAACCGCCGCCCTACTGGCTGCGCGACAACTGCCCCTGCGCCGACTGCCGGGACCCGCGCAACGGCCAGAAGCTGTTCCAGATCGGCGACCTGCCGGCGGATCTCACCATCGCCGCGCAGTGCGAGCCGGACGGCAACCTGGAGGTGCTCTGGTCGGACGGGCACCGCTCCCGCTACCCGCTCGCCTGGCTGCGCGAGGAGGCCGAGGGCGACGGCCGCACCGAGCGGGACAAGCGGCTCTGGGCGGCCGCCGACTTCGCCCGGGGCATCCCCGAGGCCGAGTGGGAGGCCTACCTCGTCGACCCCGCCGAACAGGCGGCGGTGCTGGGAGCCGTCCGCCGCAGCGGTTTCGCGGTGCTGCGCGGGGTGCCGGCCGTGGAGCGCCAGGTGCTGCGGGTGGCCGAGAGCTTCGGGCACGTGCGGGTCACCAACTACGGCGAGCTGTTCGACGTCCGGGTCGAGCCCGACCCGAACAACCTCGCGTTCACGGACAAGGCCATCGCCCCGCACACCGACAACCCGTACCGGGACCCGGTGCCCACCCTCCAACTGCTGCACTGCCTGGAGAACTCGGCCACCGGCGGCGACTCCGGCCTCGTCGACGGATTCAAGGCGGCGGCCCTGCTGCGGGACGAGTCCCCCGAGGACTTCGCCACCCTCACCCGCACCCCCGTCCCTTTCGTCTTCCGCGACCGCCGCACCGAACTGCGCGCCGACCGCCCGCTGATCGACGTGGACCCACGGGGAAGGATCCGCGAGGTCAGGTTCAACAACCGCTCGATCGGCACGCTCCGCGGGAGCGGCCTGGACGCCTTCTACGCCGCCTACCGCCGCTTCGCCGCGATCACCCTTCGCCCCGAGTTGCGGCTCACCTTCCGCCTGGACCCCGGCGACTGCCTGATCTTCGACAACACCCGTCTGCTGCACGCCCGTACCGCCTTCGAGCAGGACGGCCGACGGCACCTCCAGGGCTGCTACGCGGACCTCGACTCACTGGCGAGCACCCTCGCCGTGCTGCACCGCCGCACCGCCGCCCTGGACGAGCTGGCCGAGCTGTTCGCGGGCGAGGGCGCCGGGGAGTACCTGGGCGAGGCGGTCACCATGGCCGAGCACATGCTGCAGGCCGCGACCGCCGCCGAGGCGGCCGGGGCGCCGGACCACCTGGTCGCCGCCGCCCTGCTGCACGACGTCGGCCACTTCCAAGGCGGGCTGCACGGACGGGATCTGATGCTGGGGCAGGACAATCGGCACAGCCACAGCGGCGCCGACTGGCTGGCCCGCTGGTTCGGCCCGGAGGTCACCGAGCCGGTCCGGCTGCACG
This sequence comes from Kitasatospora sp. NPDC127060, assembly GCF_042724935.1. NCBI lineage: Bacteria > Bacillati > Actinomycetota > Actinomycetes > Kitasatosporales > Streptomycetaceae > Kitasatospora > Kitasatospora sp. NPDC127060. The sequence continues at coordinate 17,309 of NZ_JBHXEG010000069.1, read as the reverse complement.
TCGCCGCCAAGCGCTACCTGTGCGCCGTCGAACCCGGCTACCGCGCCAGGCTCTCCGAGGCCTCCGAGTACACCCTCACCGTCCAGGGCGGCCCGATGGACGCCGACGAGGCCGCCGCGTTCGCCGAACTCCCGGGCGCCGTCGACGCGGTGGCCGTCCGCCGGTGGGACGAGCAGGCCAAGGAGCCCGACGCGAAGACGCCGGACTTCGAGCACTACCGACCGCTGCTCGCCTCCCTCATGCGCTGAGGAGCGGAGCGCGCCCGGGAGCGGCGAACCTCAGTCCAGCTCCCGGGCGTGCCGCGAAAGCGCCGACGTGGCAAGCGAGTTGTGCACGCTGAAGGCCACCGTCCCGGGCAGGTAGCGGTCCTGGGACCACTCCACCGGGGTGCCGGTCGGGTCGGTGGTCCGCCGCCGCTCGCGCAGCAGCGGGCCGCCCCGGCGGCAGCCGAGCAGCCGGGCGTCCTCCGCGTTGGCGGCGACGATGTCGATGGTGTGGTCGGCGTCGGTGAACAGGATGCCGTGCTCGCGCAGCACCTCGGTGTGCGAGACCACGTCCGGCGGCAGCTCGGCGACGATCTCGCCGACCCGCGGCGGGTAGATGGTGCGCTCGACCATCACCGGAGTGCCGGACAGGGTGCGCAGCCGGACGGTGACGTACACCTCCGCGCCCGGCTCCAGGCGCAGTTGCTCGCGCTCGGCGGCGTCGGCCGGACGGCGCACCAGGGAGTCCAGGATGCCGCCGGGCTCCTCGCCCATCGAGTACGCCCAGTGGGTGAAGCTGAGCAGTTCGGAGAAGCTCTGCACCCGGGCTCCGCCGAGCACCACCCGCCGGGTGCCGCGGCGGGAGGTGACCAGCCCGTCCGAGCGCAGCACGGCGAGTGCCTGGCGGACGGTGCCGCGGGAGACCCCGTACTGCTCGGCCAGCGCGCCCTCGGCGGGCAGCCGGCCCGCCTCGCCGAACGCGCCGGTGGTGATGGCCTCGCGCAGGTCGGCGGCCACCTTGCGGTACAGGGCTCCGGCCTCGCGCTCCACGGGGCGCCCGGGCTCTACTGCCACGTCACTCAATTGTCCCTCCAGGGGCGGTGTCCTGCGCAGCCGTGCCGGCGCGGACAGCCCGACCCTATCCCGCTGCGCAGTTCGAGCATCGCACCGAACGGATCACGCTCCGATGGCCGGATTCCACCGTTCCCGCAGCCGACCCCGACGCTGGGCCGTCCGTTCACCTTCCCGTCACCGGACTCCGGGTTACTTACCCCCGTCAGCGAAGTTGGCTAGTCAACTCGGACGGTTCCGAACGGATACCGGACGAACCCGGCAAGGACCCCTGACGGACGCCGGACGGATCCGCGCCACGGCCACTCGCACGATCGATCCCCCGATCGGACACCACTCCCGTGCAGCACCCCCTTCGCAGTACACCCGATCAGGAGACTGACCCGTGTCCGTGCACCGTGCCCGCTCCGCCGCCTTCGCGGCCGCTCTGACCGCCGCCGCGCTCTCCCTCACCGCCTGCGGTTCCGCCGGCTCGTCGTCCGCCAAGGCCGGCAGCAACGACCTCGCGGGTGGCAAGAGCGCCAAGACCGCCACCTCGGTCGCCGACTTCGGCGGCATGGACGGCCTGGTCGCCGCCGCCAAGAAGGAGGGCAAGCTGCACGTCATCACCCTGCCGCGCGACTGGGCGAACTACGGCAAGCTGATGGACGACTTCAAGGCGAAGTACGGCATCGACATCGAGGACGAGAACCCGGACGGCTCCAGCCAGGACGAGATCAACGCGATCACCTCCCGCAAGGGCCAGGACCGCGCCCCCGACGTCGTCGACCTCGGCTCCGCCTTCGCGATCAGCGCCGGCAAGCAGGGCCTGCTCGCCCCGTACAAGGTGACCGACTTCGACAAGATCCCGGCCACCATGAAGGACGCCAACGGTCTGAGCTACAACGACTACGGCGGCTACATGTCGATCGGCTGCGACGCCAAGAAGGTGTCCGTCTGCCCGAAGACCTTCGCCGACCTGCTGAAGCCCGACTACAAGGGCATGGTCGCCCTGAACGGCAACCCGACCAAGGCCGGTGCCGCCTTCGGCGCCGTCTACGCGGCCGCGCTCGCCAACGGCGGCTCGCTGGACAACATCCAGCCCGGCATCGACTTCTTCGGCAAGGTCAAGCAGGCCGGCAACTTCAACCCGGTCGAGGTCACCCCGGCGACCATCGAGAAGGGCGAGACCCCGATCTCGATCGACTGGTCGTACCTGAACGCCGGCTACAGCGACAAGTTCAAGGACAAGGGCATCGACTGGCAGGTGGCCATCCCCTCGGACGGCTCCTACGCCCAGTACTACAACCAGGCGATCAACAAGGACGCCCCGCACCCGGCCGCCGCGCGCCTGTGGGAGGAGTACCTCTACAGCGCCCAGGGCCAGAACGGCTTCCTCGGCGGCTACGCCACCCCCGCCCTGTTCGACGCCATGAAGGCCGCCGGCACCCTGGACGCGACCGCCGCCGCCAAGCTGCCGACCGTCGAGAAGCCCTTCACCACCTTCCCGACCCAGGACCAGACGGACGCGGCCAAGAAGACCGTGACCGAGAACTGGGCCAAGGCGATCGCGGGCTGACCTGAGATGACCACGGCTCCCACCCCGGTGCCGGCCGACGCCTCCGCCGCCCAGAGCGGCGGGGGCACCCCCGGCCCCGTCACCGCCTCCCCCACCACCGCCACGGCCGCCCCGGCCAGGGCCCCCCGCCGGGCCGGCGGCGGCCGCGCCTGGCTCGCCGCCCTCCCCCTGATCCTCTTCTTCGTGATCGGCTTCGGCCTGCCGGCCGTCGCGATCGCCATCGGTGCGTTCACCACCTCCTCGGACGCCCCCGACGGCGGTGGCACCTTCACCACCGACAACCTCACCGGCTCGCTCCAGGGCGCCTACTGGACGGCCCTGTGGGGCAGCGTGAAGCTCTCCCTGCTGACCGCGCTGATCGCCACCGTGGTCGGCCTGCCGCTGGCCCAGGCCGTGGCGACCTCCCGGTTCCGCGTCTTCCGCGAGGCCGTGATGTCCGCCTCCGGCGTGCTCGCCAACTTCGGCGGCGTGCCGCTGGCCTTCATGTTCGTCGCCACCCTCGGCAACGCCGGCGAGGTCACCCGGAAGTTCGGCCTGACCAAGCACGGCTGGAACCTCTACACCTTCACCGGCCTGTCCGTGGTGTACCTGTACTTCCTCGTCCCGCTGATGGTCATCACCATCACGCCGGCCCTGGAGGGCCTCAAGACCCAGTGGCGCGAGGCCGCGTACAACAACGGCGCCACCGGACTCCAGTACTGGCGGCACGTGGCCCTACCGGTCCTGCTGCCCTCGCTGCTCGGCGGCTTCGTGCTGCTGTTCGGCGCCTCGTTCGCCGCGTACGCCACCGCCGAGGCCATGGTGGGCAGTTCGGTGCCGCTGATCTCGATGCAGATCGGCGACGCGCTGTCCGGCAACGTCCTGGTCGGCCAGGGCAACCTCGCCCTCGCCCTCGGCCTCGACATGATCGTGGTCGCCTGCCTGGTGATGGCCGTGTACCTGCCCCTTCAGCGCCGGAGTGCCAAGTGGCTCGCCTGATCGATCGCATCCGTTTCGGCCGCGGCCTGGTCCTGCTGATCTGCGGGATCTACTTCGCGGTGCCGATGGCCGCCTCGCTGTGGTTCAGCGTCGACGACAACAAGGGCGGCACCACCTTCCGCGCCTACACCGAGCTGCTGAACGCACCCGGCTTCACCGACAGCCTGGTGCTCAGCCTGGAACTGGCCGCCGTCACCGTGGTGGTGCTGCTGCTCCTGCTCGTCCCGGCCGTGCTCGCCGCCCGCCTCGGCGCACCGAAGCTGCGCCCGGTGATCGAGGTCATGTGCTCGATGCCGCTGGTCGTCCCGGTCGTCGCCCTCACCACCGGCATCATCGGCGTGCTGCGCTGGGGCCCCGACTACCTCCAGGACACCCCGCTGTTCCAGACCATCGTGGCCATCCAGGACCCGGACTTCCCGATCGTCCTGATCATCGCGTACGTGCTGATGGCCCTGCCGTTCGCCTACCGGGCCATCGACGGCGGACTGCGCGGCGTGGACGTGGTCACCCTGGTCGAGGCCGCCCGCAACTGCGGGGCGGGCTGGCTGCGCGCGGTGTTCACCGTCGTCCTGCCGAACCTGCGCAGCTCGCTGCTGAACGCCGCCGTCCTCACCGTCGCCCTGGTGCTCGGCGAGTTCACCACCGCCTCCATCCTCGGCTTCAGCCCCTTCTCGGTGTGGATCAACTCCAACGGCAAGAGCGACGGCCAGATGTCCGTCGCGGTGTCGATGCTCAGCCTGCTGATCGTCTGGCTCGTCCTGCTGCTGATGTCCGCCGTCGGCCGCGGCCGCAAGGCCGCCCGGTCCTGAACCACCCCACGTTCTCCAGGAGTTACCAGCCATGACCACGGCCACCGCCACCGCCTCCCGGGCCGCGACCGCCAGCGGCGGCGCCACCGTCGAGTTCCGCTCGCTGCGCCGCGCGTTCGGCGCCACCACCGCCCTCGACGGCCTGGACCTCACCGTCCGGCCCGGCGAACTGCTCGCCCTGCTCGGCCCGTCCGGCTGCGGCAAGACCACCGCGCTGCGCATCCTGGCCGGCTTCGAGCAGCACGACTCCGGCGAGGTGCTGGTCGACGGCCAGGACATCACCTCGATCCCCGCCCACAAGCGCGACGCGGGCATGGTGTTCCAGTCGTACAGCCTCTTCCCGCACCTGACGGCGCTGGACAACGTCGCCTTCGGACTGCGGATGCGCGGCACCGGCAAGGCCGAGCGCCGCAAGCGCGCCGGGGAGCTGCTGGAGCTGGTCGGCCTGCCGCACCGCGCCGAGCACTACCCGCACCAGATGTCCGGCGGACAGCAGCAGCGCATCGCGCTGGCCCGCGCGCTCGCCCTCCAGCCGCGCGTGCTGCTGCTCGACGAGCCGCTGTCCGCGCTGGACGCCAAGGTCCGCCTCCAGCTGCGCGAGGAGATCCGCCGGCTCCAGCAGGAGCTGGGCATCACCACCCTGTTCGTCACCCACGACCAGGAGGAGGCGCTGTCCATGGCCGACCGGGTCGCGGTGCTGCGGGCCGGGAAGCTGGAGCAGTGCGCCACCCCGTCCGAGCTGTACGGCCGGCCGGCCACCGCCTTCGTCGCCGAGTTCGTCGGCACCATGAGCCGCATCCCGTGCACCCGCACCTCGGAGGGCGTCGAGGTGCTCGGCCGCCGGCACGCGGTGGACGGCGAGACTCCGGCCGACGGCGAGCTGCAGGTGCTGGTCCGCCCGGAGAACGTCCACCTCACCCCGGCCGAGAACGGCCCGGCCCTGGTGGTCACCGCGTCCTTCCTGGGCGCCGTCACCCGGCTCACCGTCCGCCTGGACGACGGCACCGAGGTCAAGGCCGACCTGCCCACCGAGGCCGCCGCCGCCCTCCCGGCCGGCTCGCGCGCCGAGCTCACGCTGCCGGAGCGCCCGGTCCTGGTGGACCGCCGCGCCGCCTGAGCAGGCCGTCTGGGATCCTGTACCGCCGCCGGACCCACCGAAGAATCGCTGAAGAATCACCGAAGGTACCGCCATGCCTGAAACCGTCCCGTCCGAACCCGCCCTGCCGGACTCCGTCCCGCCCGCCGCCGTCCTGCCCGCCGCCGTCCTCTTCGACATGGACGGCACCCTGGTCGACACCGAGCAGCTCTGGTGGAAGGCCGCCGCCGAACTCGCCGAGGAGCTGGACCACCCGCTCACCGACCAGGACGCCCCCGAGGTGCTCGGCCAGGCCGTCGAGCACACCGCCGCCCATCTGCACCGGGTCAGCGGCACCAGCCGCCCCGAGGCCGAACTCGCCGCCCGGCTGGGCGACTCCTTCGCCGCCAAGGTCGCCGCCGAGACGGTGCCCCGCCCCGGCGCGCTCGCCCTGCTGGCCGCCCTGCGCGAGGCCCGGGTGCCCACCGCGCTGGTCTCCGCCTCCCCGCGCCTGGTGGTGGACCTCGTCCTCTCGTCCATCGGCCGCGACTGGTTCGCCGTCACCCTGGCCGCCGAGGACACTCCCCGCACCAAGCCCGCGCCGGACCCGTACCTGGCCGCCGCCGAGCGGCTCGGCCTCGACCCGGCCGCCTGCGTCGCCGTCGAGGACACCCCGACCGGGGTCGCCTCCGCCGCCGCGGCCGGCTGCGCGGTGCTCGCCGTGCCGTCCACCGCCGTCCCGATGCCCGAGGGCGACCGGATCACCCCGCTGGACAGCCTGGAGCGGGTCGACCTCGCGCTGCTCGGGAAGCTCTGCACCGCCCCGGCCGGTTGACGGCGACATGCCCTACGTTCTGCTCACCCTCGCCATCCTGAGCGAGGTCTGCGCCACCAGCTGCCTCAAACTCACCGAGGGGTTCACCCGCCTCTGGCCCAGCCTCGGGGTGGGGATCGGCTACGCGCTGTCCTTCTACCTGCTCGGCCGCGCGCTCAAGCACATCCCGGTCTCGGTCGCCTACGCGGTCTGGTCCGGAGCCGGCACCGCGGCCGTCGCCGGGATCGGCGTGGTCGCCTTCGGCGAGTCACTGGGGAAGCTGCAGATCCTGGGAATCGCGCTGATCATCGTCGGGGTGGTCGTCCTCAACCTCAAGGGCGGTCACTGACGTCACGTCAACTCTGTTGACCCTGGGCCGGGGCGGGCCGTCGGACGCACCGACACCCCGCCCCGGCCCGTTCGCTACCGTGTCCCCATGACGAATCCCAGGCCGCACCACTACCGCTTCGTTCACCGCGAACTCCCGCGCCACCTTCTGGAGTTCGGACCCCAGCTGGCCAGCCCGGCACCGAACGGCGGCAGCTTGGTACCCGCCTTCACCAAGCTCTGGGACAGCCTCGGCGAAACCCTCCCGCCCGAGGACCGACTGCCCAGCCACGGCCTCGACTGCCGCCACCTCGAAGCCGACGGCCACCGCCTGCTCCTGGTCACCCTGCCCACCCCGGCCGGCTCCACCGAGGCCTACTTCGCCGCCGTCATCCTCCCCAGGGGCGCCAAGACCGTCCGCTACCTCACCCTGGAACACGCGATCAACCCCTTCGACGGCACCCCCGGCACCGTCCTCGGCGAGTGGACCACCCAGGGCCACCTCAACCACGGCCAGGGGCCGTCCCCGGTCGACGAACTCTTCGTCGCAGCCGTCATCGAGCTGACCGCCCCCAAGAAGCGCCCCTTCTGGCGCCGCTGAGCCAACCCACCCCCGGACGCGTGACCCATCTCACGCCATCCCGCTGAAACCCCGTCGTCCGTCCTTCCGTCCTGTTCTTCGCACCTTTTCTGATGAACGGACAGTACGGGGGGCGACGCCGTGGGTGATGACGCAGCGAAAGCCGGCGGTCCGGAGTTCAAGATCCGGCCGGGTGAACTGAAGGACGCCGCACCGACCTTCGAGAACCAGAGCAAGGCGCTCAAGGAAGCGCTCGACAAACTGAAGCAGAGCCTCACCGCGGCCGGCAGCCCCTGGGGCGGCGACAAACAGGGCAACGAGTTCGCGGCGGCCTACAACACCCCGCACGACCACGTGCTCTCCGCGCTCGACGTCCTGGTCAAGGGCCTCGGCAGCATCGGCGAGGGGCTGAAGGCCCACGCCGACAACCACACCGGCGCCGACAACCACGCCAAGAACCTGCTGCCGTGACCCGCCGCAGCTCCGCTGGAGGGCCGGCCGGTGGGTGAGTCCACGGTCGCGAAGGCCGTCCAGAAGCTCACCGGCATGTGGTGGCCGGACGCCGACCCCGACAAGCTCCGTACGGTCGCCGACGCCTGGGACGCGATGGCCACCGCCCTCGACAACGTCACCGCCCCCACCAACCAGGCGGCCGCCGCCATCGTCGCCAACAACCACGGCCCCGCCATCGACGCCTTCGGCACGTTCTGGGGCCGGTACTACGGCGGCAAGGACAGTGCGGGCAAGGGCAAGGGCTGGCTCCCCGAAACCGCCGACGCCTGCCGCGCCCTCGCCAAGGCGCTGCGCGACTTCGCCCACGAGGTCGACAAGGCGATCAAGAAGCTGGAGGAGGAGGCCGCGATCGTCGGCGGCACCCTGGTCGTCGGCACCGCCCTGGCCTTCTTCACCGCCGGCATCTCCGAAGCCGCCGCCGGAGGCGCCGCCGCCGCCATCGTCGCCACCGCGGCCGGTCTGGGCGTGACCGTCTCCGAGGCCATCGCCACCATCGCCGCCACGGTTCTCGTCGGTGCCGCCTTCGGCGCCGTCGAGGCCATCACCGTGGACCTCGCCGTAGCCCAGCCCATCCGCGTCGAGTTCTTCGACGACGGCGGCTACAGCCTCACCGAGGCGGTCGACTCCGCCGAGACGGGCGGCATCATGGGCGGAGCCGGCGGCGGCCTCGGCGCCGGCGCCCGCGTCGTCACCACCGCCGCCGAGGGCGCCGAGAACGCCTCCGTCGCCCTCGCGGGCCTGGCCAAGGTCGCGGGCGCCGCCGACACCCTGCCCGGCCGCATGATCACCGGAGCGGGCCTCAGCTACGGCTACGACGCCGCCTTCAAGACCGGCCCGGTCATGCCCCTCGACCTGGTCCTCGGCGCTGTCGGCGGCGCGGCCGGTCCCCGCAGCAGGACCAAGGCGCCCCCTCCCGAGACCGAGGGCTGGAGCGGCGCGGGATGGGTTTCACAACCCTCGGAATTCGCCGGTAAGGCGTACGAGCAGATCCGCGCGACCGACAACAGGGTCGATCTGCCGAAGATCGCCAAAACCACCGGTGTCGACGAGAACGTCCTGCGCCAGGTCAAAGCCCACCTCTTTCGTTCGCAGCACGAAGTCGCGACCGGCCCGCTCGAAACGAAGAAGGGCCTCTTCACGCCCCGAGACGACATCGCCCAGAACTGGCTGGACGCCCAGGCGGGCACGATCAAGCCCAAGAACCTGGAGCAGTTCAAGGCGCTGTTGGCCCACGAGTACATCGAGAGCCATCTCATGAAGGGCGGCCTGCCCTATATCTCCAAACACCCGGACCTGTGGGACGAGACGGGCTGGAAGCAGTTCCCGAAGTCACTCGACAAGGCAGGCGCCCACGACCTGGCTCCGCACTCCGACGAGGGGCACTTCAGGCACTGGAAGACGCTCGGTTTGGAACCGCCGTCCGACGTCGCAGGCGATCTTTCGAACATTGATAGCGTGGTTTCCGAGATCAAGCAGCAGTTGCGCATGAACGGAGTGAAGGTCAAGTGACAGAGAATCCGTCACGCGTCGTGCTTGAGCGCCTGCAGGGCGCCCCGTGGGGTGACTGGGACCTCGCATACGGTCATGCCCGGTCCCGGGTCCAGCTGATGCGCGAATACCTGCGCCGCGCTGCCCTGTGGGCGGACGCCTTCGGCGCCGAGAAGCTCTGGCCATTCTTCGACATCGGTCGGCAGATCGACCCGACCGTCCGCCCCACTCCCGACATCACGACCGACCTCGACAACTTCATCGACAACACGATCGGCCGACGCACCCTGGAGGAGACCTGCCGGGGAGCCGTGCACTGGCCCACGTTCTGCCGCGGGACGAGCCTCACCCTCCCCGATCTGCCGACCCCTTACGAGCCGCTACTTCTCATGTTCGAGCGCGGCGGCGGCTTCTACGTCGAGGAGATGATCGACCTCAGCGGCGCCGCCGTCCCCCTGGGCAAGCCGTCCGACCACCTCTCCCACGCCCCGGTCGTCAGCCTCGACCTGGCCGCGCTGGACGCCCTGGACACAGCCTGAGCGCCAACGCTCCGGACTGGCCGACGATGACCAGGAAGTCGGCAAACCCGACTTCCTGGTCACGCAAGGACACCCTCGTCGCGTCCAGGCGGTCACTGCTCACGGTGTTCGCCGAAGCCGTTCGCCTTTGCACGACCACCTGACACCCGCCCCGAAGCCCGCCAGGATCCAGGCGTACGCTTCCACGCCGTCACAGCGAGAAGCGGGGGAAGCCATGCCAGGACCGAGCAGCAGACGCGGAACCGCCGCGCTGACGACCGCGCTGGTGGCGGCCGTGCCGGCCGGGACGTTCGGGCTGGTGGCGGTGAGCACGTACGTCGGGTTCGGCAGCGCGGTGTTGCTCGGGCTGGCGATCGGGGCGGCCTGGATCGTGGGCGCGGTGCGGCTGCTCGGGGCGGCGGCGGGCTGCTGGCTGGCGGCGGTCGGCGCCGTCCTGTGGCTGCTGGCGCTGGGGTCGGTGGACTTCGCCCGGGATTCGGTGATCCTCAGCACCTCCGGGGTGACCACCACCGCCCGGGTCACGGCGGCGCACGACTTCCCCCAGGGCAAGCACCCGGACTCGACGTACGACCTCGTGGACGGGAACGGCGTGCCGATCCCGCACGGCACGGTGTTCGCGGGTCTGCGTTCGCACGCGGTCGGCGACCGGCTGACCGTGCGGTACGACCCCGGGGGCGTCGCGGAGGCGCGCCTGCCGGAGAGGGTGGACTTCCCGAGGGACCTGGCCGTCGCGCTCGGCCTCAACGCCTTCCTGATGGCCGGCACCGCCGGTCTCGGTGTGGCGGTGGTCCGCAACGGCCGCCCGCGCCGGGTGCCGTGGCGCCGAGGGGGCGAGATCGGGAGGACGGGCCCGCTGAACGCCGGGCGCTGAACTACCGCTCCCGCACGACCCGCGCCCGCAGGTAGTTGCGCCGCCCGAAGTTGGGCTCGTCGACCGCCGTCAGGTCCTCGACCTGGAACCGGTAGAGCGCCGCCGCCCCGCCGCCGGTGAGGTACTGCCGCCGGGTGTCCTCGTCCTGGGCGAAGGCCGGGTAGCGCCCCTGGTAGGCCGCGAGGGCGGCCTCCGCCTGCCGCCCCCAGGCCTCGCTCGCGCTACCGGTCAGCTGGAGTCCGCGCAGTTGTTCGCCGAAGGCGGGCGGCGGAAGGAAGACGGTGGCGGCGGCCCGGGCCTCCTCGGCGAGGTGGTGGCTGTGCCGGGTGGAGCGCTCGCTGACGAAGTACAGGACGAGGTCATCGTCGTAGGCGAAGAAGGCCAGGTTGGCGTGCGGCCCGTGTTCGTGGCCGGCGGTGGCGAGGGTGAGCACCATGGCTTCGGCCAGCAGGCCTTCGACGCCCTTGTGCAGCAGGTCGCCCGGCCAGTCCCCCTGCGTGATGTCGAGTCGGTACGGCATTCGGCACTCCCTCCACTGGCGCCCGGTGCCTTCGCGCCCCGGGCACGACTGAGCCGGGCGGGCGCCCCCGTCAAGGGCACCGCGCCCGGCTCACATGCTCCACCGCCGTCCGAAACCGGACAAGGGGCGGGCCGCTCGGGAATCGGTACTACTGCACCCGGTCCTACCGCGCCCGGTGCGAGGGGTACCCGCGGGTCACCACCGGCAGCGTGCCGGGCCCGAGCAGCGGGCGCAGCGCGCCGGAGCGCATCTTGTCGACCAGCGGCCCGCAGCGACCGGCGAGCGGTGCCAGCAGCAGGGCGACCACGGTGCCGACGAGGGCGCCGACCGCGACGTCGTGGGGGTAGTGCACGCCGACCCAGACCCGGGAGGCCGCCATCAGCGCGGCGAAGACGGTGGCGACGACGCCGAGTCGGCGGCTGACGAACCAGAGCGAGATCGCGGCGGCGAAGGCGATCACCGAGTGGTTGCTAGGGAAGGACCAGTCCCCGGCGGTCGGGCAGGTCTCCAGCGAGACGCTGCCGGGGATCTGGGCGCACGGCCGGAGTTCCTCGACCATGCCCTTGAGCACGGAGTTGACGCCGTACGCGACGACCACGATGACCGGGGAGGCGAGCACCTTGGCCATGGTCGCCGAGTCGGCGCCGCGCGCCCGCCACCAGGCGTAGAGCATGAACAGCGCGAACAGCCCGAGGCCGATCGCGGACCAGACCTTGATCAGGTCGTCCAGCCAGTGCGGGGCCGACTGCGCCCACCCGTTGACCCGGGTGTAGAGGCTGCCGTCGATCCCGCTGCCGTCGTAGACGGCCAGAGCCCGAGAGGACATCACACGTCACCTCCGTGACGGCGCGCCTTACGGGCGCGGAACAGTTCAAGAACAATGGGGAGCACGGAGACAACTACTACCAGACCGATGATCGGCAGCAGATACTGGTCGATCCCGGGAATCGAGGATCCGAGCCCGTACCCGGCCAGCACCACGCCGACCGTCCAGACCACACCGCCCGCGACCTGCCAGACGGTGAACGAGCGGACCGGCACTCCGAGTACGCCGCAGAGCGGATTCAGCACCGTACGGACCACCGGGATGAACCGGGCCAGCACGATCGCCTTGCCGTGCCCGTACTTGGCCAGCAGTTCCTCGGCCCGCGCCACGCCCTCCAGCAGGCTCCTGCGCTGGGTGCGGGAGAGCAGCGCCCGCCCGCCGCGGCGGCCGATCAGGTAGCCGACCTGCGCCCCGGCCAGGGCCCCGACGAGAGCGGCGGGCAGCACCTGCCACAGGTGCAGCTGCGGGCCCTTGGTGGCGCCGGGCACGCAGAGCAGGCCCGCGGTGAACAGCAGCGAGTCGCCGGGCAGGAAGAAGCCCACCAGCAGGCCGGTCTCGGCGAACAGCACGACGGCGATGCCGAGCGCGCCGAAGGCGGCGAGCAGCGAGGACGCGTCCAGCGGGTTCACCGCGAGGTGGGAGCCCAGCGCGAGGTGGGAGCCCGCGGCGAGCTGGGACACCGGATCGGCAAGGAACTGGAGCAAGGCTTGCGGACCTCCCGTACGTTGGGGGGCGGTCCCGCCGCGGTTCACCGCGGAACGCACCCCGACCGTCTACAGTGACGTAGACGGTCTACATGACTGTAGACGATAGCTGGAGGAAGCGCCGCCATGTCCGACCTACCGTCCGCCCGCCGGCCCGCCGGGGAGCTGGAGGCCGAGGTGCTGGCCGCCCTCTGGTCGGCCCGGCAACCGATGACGCCGCAGGACGTCCAGACGGCGCTCGGCGGGGACCTCGCCCGCACCACCATCGCGACGATCCTGGCCCGGCTGCACGACAAGGGGACGGTCGAGCGCACCCGGGCCGGCCGCGCCTACGCCTACACCCCGACCGTCCAGGACACCGCGGGCCTCGCCGCCCGCCGGATGCACACCGAGCTGGGCCGCGAGGCCGACCGCTCCACCGTGCTCGCCCGCTTCGTCTCCGACCTCTCCGCCGAGGACGAGCAACTGCTGCGCACACTGCTCGGCGACGGAGGCGACGGGGCCCACGGAGCCCACGGCCGGCCGGGATCGGCGGGCACACCGTGATGCTCGCCGTCTGGGCGCCGCTGCTGCTGCCCTTCCTGACCGTCCCGCTGGCCCGCCGCCTCGCCGAGGCGCTGACCCCCCGCGCCGCCGCCTGGCTGCTGGCCGGCACCGCCACCGTCCTGGCCGCCGGCACCCTCTGCTCGCTCGGACTGCTCGCCACCGCCGGACTGCTCCAGCTGCCCCCGGTCGCCGCCCTCGGCCACCTCTCGCTGCCCTGGCTCACCGCCGCCGCGCCCAGCGCCCCGCTCGCCGCCGCGGCGGCCGGCCTCGCCCTGGCCGCGCTCGCCGCTCTGGCGGTCCGCACCGCCCGCCGGCGCCGACGGGAACTGCGCACCGCCCGGGCCGCCCTGCCGGCCCCGGTCCTCCCCTGCGAAACGGCTCTTCCCTACGACACCGGCGCCGAAAGCCACGACCCCGGCCCCGGCCCCAGCCACAGCCACAGCCACAGCCACAGCCACAGCCACAGCCACGATCCCGGCCACGGCCCCGCCGAGACGGCCGGCGACCAGCATCCGGACATGCGCCCCTGGCACGCCTCCGTGCGCGGAGCGCGCGCCACCCGGAGTGCACGGGGCACCGTACGGCTCCTGCCGGACTCCGCCCCCACCCGGCTCCGTCGGGCCCTGGAGCGGCTCCGGCACCCCGCCGACCACCCGCTCACCGTGCTGGACGACGACCGCGCCGACGCCTTCGCCCTCCCCGGCCGCCTGCGCCGCCCCGGCCGGGCCGGGGAGCCGGGCCGGATCGTGGTCACCTCCGGGATGCTGCGCGCCCTCAGCGGCCCCGAGCGCTCCGCCCTGCTCGCCCACGAGCGCGCCCACCTCACCGGCCGGCACCACGTCTTCCTCGCCCTCGCCGAGCACGCCGCCGACCTCCACCCGGCGCTCCGCCCACTGCGCGCGCCCCTCGGGTACCACCTGGAGCGCTGGGCCGACGAGGTGGCAGCCGCCCGGGTCGGCGACCGCGCCGTGACCGCCCGCGCGGTCGGCCGGGCCGCCCTCGCCGCGAGCCGCTCGCCCTGGCCGGCCCGCCCCACGCTGGTCGCCGCCGCCCACTCCGGCCCGGTCCCGCGCCGGGTCGCCGCCCTGCTCCAGCCCCGCCCGGCCGCCACCCCGGCCACCCGGCTTCGGGCCGTCGCCGCCGCCCTGGCCGTCTGCCTGGCCCTGACCACCGGCGCCACCCTGGAGGCCACCGCCGACCTCCACCACACCGTCGAGGCCGCCCAGCACGAGCCCGGCACGGAACGCTGAAACCCGCCCCGCCGGGCCTCGCCTCAGACCCACCGGACACACCCCGCACCGCCGCCGGACCGTTTCCGTACCGACCGGTATGCGGACTTGGCAGACCCCATCCCCACACGCCCACCGCACCCGTACGCTTTCGTCAGCGCGTCGACCCCGGCGCGTCCTCGAACGGCGGCGAGGAGCAACGCGAGTGCGGCAGACCGGACGGCAGTCCCGACGACCAGAGCGCCGCACCCCGCCGACCGCGGCAGAACTGGCCAAGGTTCACGAGCGCACCCTCGACGCCGCCGCCGCCCGCGAACTCACCCTCCCCGATACCGGCGGACCCAGCGGACCCGGCGGACCCGCCGGACCCACCGGACCCACCGGCCCGGGCCGCCCCGACCGGCTGGAACCCCGCCCCGAGATCGGCGACTCCTGGGCCCGGCTGCGCCGCCTCGGCCTCGACCCCGACAGCGGCGCCGCCACCGTCCTGCTCGGCCCCGCCGAACTGGAGCAGCGCCGCCGGGCCAGCGGGCTCGACAACGTCATGCCGGTGCTGCGCGAGACCCTCCTCGAACCGGTCGCCCAGGCCCCGCTGATCCTCGCCATCGCCGACGCCGAGGGCCACGTGCTCTGGCAGGAGGGCGAGCGCGGGCTGCGCCGCAGCGCCGACCGGATCGGCTTCGTCACCGGCGCCCGCTGGACCGAGGAGACCGTCGGCACCAACGGCATCGGCGTCGCGCTGCGCGCCCAGCGGCCGATGCACGTCCACTCCGCCGAGCACTACCTGCGCAGCCACCACACCTGGACCTGCGTGGCCGCGCCCGTGCACGACCCGGCCACCGGCCGACTGGTCGGCGCGATCAACCTCAGCGGCCCGGCCCACAACGTCCGCCCGTACCTGCTCCAGCTCACCGCCACCGCTGCCCGGCTCGCCGAGACCGAACTGCGCGCCCACCGGCTGGAGGCGCTGAACCAGCTGCGCACCCTCGCCGCCCCGCTGCTGGCCCGGGTCGGCGGCCCGGCTCTGGTGGTGGACGCGGCCGGCTGGACCGCCGCCTCCGCCGGGCTGCCGCCGCCCAGCCGGCTGCGCGTCCCCAGCGAGGGCTGGGCCCCGGCCGCCGTGCACTGGGTGCCGGGGCTCGGCGAGTGCGTGCTGGAGCCGCTCGCGGACGGCTGGCTGGTGCGCCCGGTCCGCCCGGCCGGGGCCGACGAGCCGGACGGCTCCGGCACGCTGAGCGCCGAACGGGCCGAGGGTGCCCGGATCCTGCTCGACCTGCGGCGGCCGGACCGCCCCGAACTGTCCGTCCGGGGCGCCGCCGACAGTTGGTCGCACCCGGTCAGCCCGCGCCACGCCGAACTGCTGCTGCTGCTCGCCACCACCCGCGGCGGCAGCACCGCGGCGCAGCTCGCCGAGGCGCTGTTCGGCGACGCCGGGCGGACGGTGACGGTCCGCGCCGAACTGTCCAGGCTGCGCCGCTACCTGGGCGGCCTGCTGGCCCACCGGCCGTACCGCTTCGCCGACTCGGTGCTGGTCACAGTGGAGGGGCCGGAGGACCCGTACGACCTGCTGCCCTCCTCCGTCGCCCCCGCCGTCCGACGGCTGCGGGCCGAGCTGGCGGCGGGCCGGGCCCGGCTGCCGGGCGCCGCGGCGCCGGTACCTCAGCCGCCCGCGAGCAGCGCGAGCAACTGGTCGTCGGTGGGCCCGCAGTCGCGCTCCGCCTCGGCCGAGGCCAGCGCGTAGGTGCGGTCCAGCCAGGACTGCACCCGGGGCCTGGAGGCCTCCAACAGGGCGCTGCCGTGCGGGGATTCGAGCGCCAGGTGCAGCGTCGAGCCGTGGCAGGGGCAGTAGGCCGGCCACAGCTTGACGTCGCCCTGGCCGCTCAGGGTGTGCAGTCCGTCGCGCAGCAGGTCGCGGGAGAACACCCAGTCCGCCTCGTCCGGACGCCCCACGTGGAAGGTCAACAGCACCTCGTACGGGCGGGCGGCGTCGAAGCGGAACCGGGTGCGCACCTCGCCGACCACTTCATCGCCCAGCGAGATCCGCAGCACCAGGACCTCCTCCACCGCCGCCGGAACGGCGGTGGAGCCGCCCCCATCGCCGCCCGTGGGGGTGGCGGCGAGGGGGGCACTGGAGGCTGCTGACAGCGGGTCGGGCGGCATGACGGTCTCTCCGGGAACGGCGCGGGATGCCATCAGCCTGCGCCACCGGCGGCCGGGCGGGCAAGGGTTGCAAGGGGGTTGCAATAATCCCCGACCGGCCACGCGGCCCCTTACCGGACTTATCAGACTGACCGTCAACTTTCGTTCCCCGCACGGGTGTCCGGAAAATCGATGGCTGCTGTCCGCCCTTCGGCCACCCGCTGGTACGCTCTCCCCTCCCGACGCGGGCCCGCCGCGGGACCGGCCCCGGACGGCCGGATCCGGGCCCGGCGGTGGTGCGTGGGACAATACGGCGACGCGACGGCGACTTCGGGGAGGGAGGGGTCCGGTGGCTGTGCGTGGGGAGACCACGTGGGACGTGCAGCACGAGCCCGCACGGCAGGGTCGGCACGGCCGACCACGCCCGTTCGGCGGCCGGTTCCGGCTGCCCACCCTGCGTTTCTCCGGCGCCGCGATGGCGATGTCCACCGTCGTCGGCATCAGCATCGCCACCACCCTCCTGCTGAACGAGCAACAGGGCATCGGCCGGCGGGCCGGCGTCGCCCGGGTCGGCACCAGCCCGCCGCCCAGCCCGAGCGGCACCGACCAGGCCGATGCCGCCACCGACCGGACCCAGGACACCCCCGCGCCCACCGGCCGTCCGCACACCCCGAAGCCCTCGGGGCACGCCTCGGCCCACCCGTCCGGTCCGGCGAACGCCGCGGCCACACCCCCGGC